>WGMW01000011.1 GCA_016124845.1 Flavobacteriales bacterium | reverse complement strand
CATTGGCACAGGTTCCATCCACCTTGCTGCAATTGGCAGTAGGCTCTGGATTGATGGTGAAGCAGATCCTGTTGCTCTCTCCCACATACGTGGCACATCCGCTTCTTCTTGCGCAACGCAGGAAGCATCGGCTCTCTGTCAGCATGCCTGGATCATAAGTAGGTGAGTTGCTGTTCGGGATCATCACCCAACCGTTGTTGCCGTAGTTCGGCACGTCCTCGGTATTCCACAGCCATACGTACTCAAGATCGCCCAAGCCGCCTGTTGGCAATGAGGCCGATGTGATCGGGTCCGGATCGAACGGTCCGCAATGTGAACCGCCTCCTGCGATCTGACCTCCGTTGGTCACGTTGCAGCATGGGGTGATGGATACGGATTTACTGCATGTAGCTGAACATCCGTTCGCATCGGTAACGGTCACCGAATACGTTCCGCCCGCAAGGCCAGAAATGCTTGACGCGGTTGAACCGTTGCTCCATGAATAGGTGAACGGTGCTGTTCCTCCAGAAACCGAAGCAGATACAGAACCTTCGTTATTGTTCGAACAGGTACCATCAACTTTGGTGCAAGTAACCGATATTGAGGCTGGCTCTGAAACCGCGGCCTGGCATGAAGTTGAACATCCATTGGCATCCGTAACGGTCACGCTGTAGGTTCCCGCAGCCAAACCATTAAGTGAGGTTGATGTAGCACCATTGCTCCATATATAAGCGTATGGCGAAGTTCCACCCTGAACATAGACCGAAACGCTTCCACTTGCCACACCATTGCAACCAGCAGGTGTTGAGCTACAGGTAGCAACAATATTGTTCGGGTGAATAGTGATCTCCAGCACATTCGAACAAACGTTGAACTCTGGACATCCACTTCTTCGCGCGCATCGCTTAAACTGGGTTGTCTCCGAAGTATAGGGTGCATCGTACGTTTCGCCCGTGGCTCCTTGAATTGGAATCCAAGACGTTTCCGTAGTCTTCGAGTACCATTGGTATTCCAGGTCTCCCAAGCCTCCTGATGCAGGGTTTAGACTTTGGAATGTTTCAGGGTCGAATGCCCCACAACTTTCCTGACTGCCCTCGATCTGTCCAGGTTCGTTGGCATTGCAACATGCAGGACGATCGCCAACGGTAACGCAGGCATCGGCCTTGCAACCTGTAGCATCAACGACTGTTACGCAGTACTGTCCCGCGCACAATCCGCTCAAAGAGGCCGTTGTAGCCCCATTGTCCCACAGATAGGTGTACGGAGCAGAGCCGCCAGCTGCTGAGGCAGTAGCCGTTCCATTGCATGAACCATCGGTGCAGTTCTGAATATCGAAGTTGAAATCGCCATGGCCGCTCTCGCCCGAACCGACAAAGTTGAACCAAGCGGAAAGGCCGTAGTTTCCATTCTTATCGTTGGCGGCAACGCCAACCTGAACCGCGTATTGCGGGGCATTCGAATTCTGTGTGATGGTCAGTTCCTTGCCTGCCCAATCGCCAAGCCCCACCATTTTGCTACCAGCAGCAAACTCGTAGTACGACCAGTTGAGGTAGTTACTGCCAACAATGGAGGCCGTTCCTTTCCATTGTCCTCCCGTTGCAGACCATTGGGTCCAATTCTTTTTGTTCTCAAGGTTGATGTCAACCAACCACTTCTTATTGTTGTCCGAAGTGTTGTAAACCGTTCCAGAATAATGAGCTGTTCCGTCCGGATACTCGACCAATGTTCCATGGCCATCCACAAATTTGTAGTAGGCAGAACCCGTACTGAGCGAATTGAACCAAACGGCATGCGATCCATTTTCGTAAGGAATTACTTCACACACATGAGACGTGGCCGTATCGCACGTTACGTCTGTAGAAGTGGCAGATGCCGTTAGCGTGCAGCAATCCAAGTAGTTGCCTGTCACGTTTCCATCATCGTAATTCTCATTGACCGCAGTTACCGCATCATTCAATTGACTATACGAATAGCTTGAAGAACATCCGCCCAACTTGCGATTGGCCTCGGCCAAAAGATCGCCAACGGTCCAGCCTTGGAAGGTTCCATAACGGACAATAAGATTTTCGAGAGGAACGGTAGATGTTGAGTATGAAGGAATGGCGTTGTCGAACCCAACGCTGATGGTAGCGGCAAGAACCTGACCTGCCAATACGTTTCCAGGGCAAGCTGGGTCAGTTGCTATCCCCGATGGCAGAGACGTGGCTGTTCCTCCGCAAGGAAGGAAATCGGTAATGGCCTGAGCCGATGTGAATCTGAATTTGTTGTTGCAACCGATCTCAATTCCCGATGGGAAAGCAGTACTGAAGTTGTCGTGTAGATACGTTCCTGGATTACCACCGTGCGGAACTGCTCCCCAACCACCTTGCGTCTGAGTTCGGAAACCGATACAAACGGTAGGAACAGGCGGTTGCTTCACGCAGCATTCTGTCCATTGCTCGCAACCGTTTGCATCGGTAACAGTTACCGAGTAAACGCCCGCAGGAACATTAGAAATGGACGCGGTGGTCGCGCCTGTGTTCCACAGATAAGTAAATGGACCTGTTCCGCCATTCACAATAACGCCAACAGTACCATCGCTTGCTTCCCAAGCAGATGCATCCGAAGAGTTGCAATCAAGTGTAAAAGATGGGTTGATGGTAATGGTGATGATGTTGCTTTCGCCCACGTAATCTGTACATCCAGCACGTCTTGCGCATCTTCTGAACTGCGTGGTCACTGAAACAACTCCTGGATCGTAACTCAATCCACTGGCACCGGCTATCATCTGCCAAGTACCAGAAGTTCCCGGACGCGTGATCCATACAATTTCAAGATCACCTGTTCCGCCAGAAGGCGCAGAGATGTTTGTCAGTTCCGCCACATCGAATTCGCCACAGTTGCTCTGATCCACACCGATCTGACCAGCATCTGTCACGTTATCGCAGCAAGGGCCTTGCTGACCAACGGTTACGCAAACCGCGTCTGAAGTACAACCGTTGGCATCAGTAACTGTTACGCAGTACTGTCCAGCGCAAAGGCCATCAAGCGTTGAAGATGAGCCACCATTGTCCCATGAATACGTATAAGGTGCCGTTCCGCCAGAGGCAACAGCCGTGGCAGTTCCATCACAACCTTGTGACGAACAGTTCTGAAGGTCGAAATTGAAATCTCCATGACCTGAAGAGCAGAATGAACCGGAGTAATCGTACCAAAGCGAAAGACCATAGTTACCATTCTTGTCGTTGGCTGCTGTTCCAACCTGAACACGGAATTGAGGAGCTGCGGCCATGCGCTGTAGGTTCAAAACCTTGCCCGCATAATAATCAAGACCGATCAACTTGCTCTGGGATGCATCCATCTCGTAGTAAGCCCAATCCAGATAGTTGTTTCCAACGATAGAAGCTGTTCCCTTCCATGAACCTCCGGCAGCTTGCCATTGGGTCCAGTTCATCTTATCGTTCAGATAGACATCTACTTGCCAACGCTTGTTGGTCTCCACGGTATTGTAGATGATGCCTGTGATGTGAGCGGTTCCATCAGGATACTCCACCAAACTGCCCGAACCGTTCTCAAACCGGAAATACTGCCCCGTATTTGGAAGTGTATTGATCCAAATGGCGTGTGAACCATTCTGGTAATCTACCGCTTGGCATTGGCCAATGGTATCGGCATTGCAGCTTACGTCTGTTGCTGATGCATTTACGCTGATGGTCACACCTGCACAATTGTCACACGGAACCGGAGTTACATCTTCCGAGTTATGTCCCGTTTTACTTGGTGAGGCATGAACCGCTGTGATGTCAGGGTAACCGAATCCGGCTGAACCGAACACATCCAATTTGACCGTGGCCTCATACCAAACGTCAAAGTCCCAATTTGGATAGGATGGGTTTGGAGTATAATCATTGTCTGTGGCTGGTGAATTGGTGGTGAGCACATAACCGTACGTGTTGAAGTTCTCAGAAAGTGAGGTTTTCACGCCAACCACATCAGAGGCATTACCTGTAAGCATGCCTCCATCCCCTCCGGTCACGCCCAAGGTCTTATATCCCGAAGGAGCCGAATTGGTGCTGGTGATGTAGTCCATTTTGAACTCCATCTTTTTGTTGTCATTGTTATCATAAAGCGCGATCTGCAGTTTATCGGATCCTACCAATTGACTGAAAGAATGGCCATTGCCCGGCCACTGAACCGCGTTGGTTCCATAGGTGTTGTCAACGAATGTTTTAGCAAGAGTGGTACGAACCGTCAATGTTCCAGCATCGATATCGGTTGACCATTGCGAAACCCACCTTGACTGGGCATTGACGATCGTCTCATCATTGCCGTTGAAGCAGAGTTCGCCTTGGATCGGAACGAAACAAGCCTGCGGATCGATAGCCATTTTCACCCAGTTGCTCTCTCCCACATAAGAAGTACATCCAGCTCTGCGAGAGCATCTTCTGAACCACGTGGTCTGTGTGATGACCCCGGGATCGTAGGTCAAACCATTGGCACCTGTAATGACGCTGTATGTGCTGCCGCCATCGTAAGACTTCAACCAGACAAACTCCAAGTTGCCAGAACCTCCTGAAGGGTCATGAACACTCACAATCTCGGTCGGATCGAATGAGCTGCACTCGCTCTGAGCATAGCCGATCTCTCCTGGATCGGTCACATTATCACAACCCGAAATAGTAAAATGGATGGTCGTCTCATCGCAAAGCGAACCTCCACAACCACCTTCATAATAGACCTTTACGGTAAGCGTGTAAGAACCTGCTCCGAAATTGAGGGCTCCTGCATCTGATGGCGATCTATAGGGATATGCGTTCTCCGTGTTCGTTGAAGAGTAGTCTCCAGACCACGTAAACTTGACGCTGCCTATGGTCGTACCCGAAACAATGGCTTCCACATTCCAGTTGGTAGGCAGACTGCCGAGAGAATAGGTGGCCCCATCCACAATGGTGGTGTTACTGTTGTTCCCAAGGTCATGGATCACCAAATTATCGATGTGGGCATTACAAGTGGCGGAAGCTGAAAACGACTGCATTGCCATGATGGCAACAAACAGGATAGACTTCAATACGGTAGGGAAGTATTGCTTTCTCATATAAAGATGAATTTCAATTCTTGAAAGGGGGTTGTTCCGAAGTGGTCGGTGCTACGCACAAAATCACGAACAGTTGATACTGTTTCGATGAACGACATACTTTCTTGTGTTGATAACATGTTCAAAACAGGCCACTTCGGACAGCCTACGAAGGTACACAAATACGTCAAACGCCAATATTGGTTCGATGAACACTACGTTAATTTCGACAACTGACGTAAAACAGAACGGGGCGACCGATTGGCCGCCCCGTTCAATTCAAACGCTTTTTACAATTACCTGATCAGCGTAATGTAACCGGTCATTTCCCTTACACCAGCATCATCATAATCCAATACAATGGTGTAGTAGTAGGTACCGGCCTCAAGGTCAACGCCCTCGCTTGTTTTTCCTGTAAATCGCAGGTCTGTTCCCACAGCTTCCCATACCGAGAAGCCCCATCTGTTGTAAACCTTGGCATCGATCTGCTTGGCCAAACTACTGGTGATCCAGATGTAGTCGTTGATATCATCACCGTTCGGTGTAAGAACATTGGTAATGGTGAAGAACTCTTCCACATCGATTGCTTGCGAAGCTGTATCCATACAACCAGCAGAAGTGCTTACGATCAACGATACGGTATATTGACCTGGTGCCTCATAATCATGGTTCGGACTCTGATCGCTGGATGTTTGACCATCACCGAACTGCCAGCTCCAACTGTACAGCGGTGGAACCAACGAGGTATCGGTGAACTCAACCGGTTTTCCAAGATCGGTATCTCCAACGGTGAATCCGGCCATTGGATATTGCTGAACCACAATGGAAGCCCCGGCCGTAGCCACTTGATCGCAACCGGTATTGGTCACTTCTACAGAATAAGTGGCATTCTCGGTTGCAACAAATGTGATGGACGGAGTGGTCTCGCCATTGCTCCACATGTAATTCTCACCGCCCGTAGCACCCAGCGTAACCGTGTCGCCCACACATACTGCCGTATCTGGCAACACAGAAACATCTGCCGTTGGGCCAGGCACCACATCAATTGTAACCGGCTCCGATGTATTGCTACATCCCGTAACGCTCGTAACGGTTACAGTATACGTACCGGCCTCCGAAACCGTGATGGATTGCGTGTTCTCTCCGTTGCTCCACATGTAATCGTTACCGAATGGCAGACCTGAAGCGGTCAACGTTACCTGATCGCCTTCGCAGATGCTTGAGCCGCCATCAACATTGATGTTGGCCGGAGGCAATGGCAAGAAGCCGATAGGCAACGATGCCGAAGAAGAACATCCAAGCGGGTTGGTTACCGTTACCGTGTAAACACCGCTCTGCGTTACTTGAATGGTCTGTGATGTTTCACCCGTGTTCCACTCAAAGTCATCTACAAATGGTACACCTGTGGCGGTCAGGGTCACCACATCGCCATCGCAATATGGGAACTGACTGTCCGGTATGATCTGTGTTTGCGGAGTTGGCAACACGGTTATTGTACGTGTTGCCGTTCCAGAACATCCGTTCGTATCAACTACTGTTACCTGATAAACACCACTTGTAGAAACGGTAATGCTCTGCGTGGTATCTGCGGTTGACCAAGTGTACGACAGTCCTTCTGTGGCAGTAAGAACCACTTGTCCGCCATCGCAGAAAGCAGTAGGGCCATCTGCTGTGATCTCCGGTACAAAATCTGGGAAGTATGAAACCACCACATCGTCAGACACACCGGAACAACCGGTAACAGTATCTGTTGCCTGAACGAAATAGACACCTTCATCAGAAACTGTAATGGTCTGCGTAGTATCGCCTGTACTCCACAGGTAAGGACCGTTTCCAACCGCGGTCAACGTCACCTCACTTCCTGCACAGATGGTTGTCGGGCCATCCGCATCAATTGAAATTTCAGGAAGCGGATGCTGAGTGACCTCAAAGTCCTCAGATGTTCCTTCGCATCCGAAGCTGTTCGTCACTGTCACGTTGTACAATCCGGTCGTATCTACATCAATGGCCTGTGTGGTGTCTCCTGTGCTCCACTCATAGCTATTGAACAATCCTGTGCTTAGCGTGATGGATTCACCTGCGCAAAGCATACCGTCTCCGGTTGACTGGATTGTAGGCGTTGGCAATGGATTGACCGTTACGGTGACACCTGCAGCGGCAGCATCGCAACCATACTCGTTGGTCACGGTTACGATATACGTTCCTGATTCGCCAACAGTAATGTTCTGAGTCGTGTCGCCAGTTGGCGTCCACATGTAAGAATTCCAAGTATCCACCATCAAGGTTACGCTATCGCCATCACAGAACGTGGTAGGGCCATCTGGTGTGATGACCGGTACCGGTGTAGGTGTTGGATTGACCGTGATCTCGATACTGTCCGTACCCATACATCCGTTGCCATCGGTTACTTCCACCGAGTAAATGCCCGATGTTGTCACCGTGATCTGCTGCGTATTGGCGGTCGTGTTCCACTCATAACCAACGGCCTGAGTTGAGGTCAATGTCACGATCTGACCATCACACACAACGGTGTCTGAGGCAGAGATAACAGGAACAGGATTGGCGTAAACCGTCACCGTTACATCTGGCGAAACGCCTGAACAACCACCTTCATCGGTTACCGCAACGTTGTATGTACCACCGACCATTACGACAATCGTTTCGGTCGTATCTCCCGTACTCCACAGATACTCCTCAAATCCCGTTGGAGCTGCAAGGGTCACAGAATCGCCATCGCAGAACTCGGTCGGTCCATCAGGTGTGATCGTTGGAGTCGGGTTTGACCAAACATCCACCGTTACACGAGCCGATGTTCCGGTACAACCGTTTGCATCTACCACCGTAACTTGGTAAGAACCCGCAACAAACACAGTAATGGATTGTGTGGTCTCACCAGTTGACCATGAGTAGGAGTTGGCAGTACTGGCAGTAAGAACTACGCTGTCACCATCGCAGAACTCGGTAGGACCGCTGGCCGTGATCGTTGGCACAGGCTCTGGGTATTCAGTTACCTGAACGTTTCCAGACTGTGTACTGCAACCGTTCGCATCTGTTCCGGTCACGTGGTAAAGTCCTGATTGGGTTACCGTGATGATCGGCCCTGTCTCATTTGTTGACCACAGATACGAGTCTGCCCCGCTCGCCACAAGATCTACACTTCCACCTTGACAGAACTCAGTAGGCCCATCAGGGAATACGAATACCGTTGGAGGCTGATTGACCAGTACAGAAACGCTGGCAGACACATCCTGACAACCGAACTGGTTGCTTCCGGTCACGTAATAGCTTCCTGCTGTGTACACCACAATGGATGGTCCACTGGCACCATTACTCCAATGGTAGTTCATACCACCGGTAGCGGTAAGTACAACTGAGTCTCCTTGGCAGAACTCTGTCGGGCCGTTGGCGATGATGTCGATGTTCGGCAGAGAGTAGACCTCAATGGTTGTCAATGGAGATGTTCCTTCACAGCCGTATTCATCCGTTACTGTTACGTTGAACGAACCGGATGTGTAAACCGTAATGGACTGCGTGGTAGCACCATTCGACCACAGGTATCCGTTGTAACCCGGTGTGGCGGTCAGAACGGCAGAATCTCCGAAGCAGAACTGATGCGGTCCGGTCACGTTGATGTTGACCGTTGGCGGTTGATGAACCGTTACATCGATAGATGCAGCCGCAGCGGCACACCCAGTACTGTCTGTAACAGTTACCGTGTACGTTCCTGACTGATTGACAAGAATTGCCTGACTGTTGGCACCGTTCGACCAAGAATAGGTCTCGTAATTCTGAGTGGAAAGACCAACCGTTCCACCAAGACAGAAATCCAGGTCTCCATCCGGAACAATGGTCGGAGTTGGCAACTGATTCACAATTACGATCACATCAGCACTTGTTCCAGTACATCCGTTCTGGTCGGTAGCAGAAACATTGTATGTTCCAGCCTGCCAAATCTGAATGGCCTGCGTGGTGTCTCCAGTTGTCCAGAGATAGCTTTCAGCCATTACAGAGGTAATGGTGATGGTATCGCCCTGGCAGATCTCCACCGTTCCATCCGGTGTGGTGGTAGGTGTTGGATTCACATTCACCGTGATGAGATCTTCCGGTGAGAGTCCCTGACAACCGTTCGTATCCGTTACCAGAACGGTGTAGAATCCGGTTTGAACCGCGTATGTTGTCTGAGTTGTGTCTCCCGTGTTGGTCCACAGATATGATTCGAACGGCTCTGTTGTGGTCAACCAAATGGTATCGCCAGCACAGAAAGAAGGTGTTCCTATGGTGGTAACCTCCGGTTGCGGAAGATCCCAAACCGTCACATCAACCGTGTCACTCTGACCTTCACAACCATTATTGTCAACCACAGTTCCCCAGTAGCTTCCTGTTTCGCCAACAGAGATGTTTCTAGTGATCTCTCCAGTATTCCAAGTATACGTTCCTGAACCGGACAGCGTCAGAATCACACTCTCACCATCGCAGAAGGCCAAAGGACCATTTGCAGAAACCGTAGGTGTCGGATTCGGATTCACCGTCACGGTGATCTCGTTCGATTCGCTCTGACAACCATTGGCATCGAAAACAGTAACGGAGTATGTTCCGGATGTATTCACAGTAATGATCCTTGTCGTATCACCCGTATTCCACAGATAACCTGCTGACTGACGGGCCACGAGATCGACACTATCACCTTCACAGAAAGTGGTAGGTCCTGTAGCAAAGATGAATGAGAACGGAAGCTGATTCACATTGACTGTGACCGATCCCGAAGTTCCCGAACATCCGTTTGCATCGGTAACCGTTACCGAATACGTTCCGGACGCGTATACAACGGTAGATTGTGTAGTTGCTCCGTTCGACCACAGGTAAGAGGCAGCTGCCGAGGCAGTCAACGTAACGCTGTCGCCATCGCAGAATTCAAGTGGTCCGTCCGGTGTAATTGTCGGAGTTGGATTCGGGTTCACAACCACATCAACTGTGTCCGAAACTCCCGAACATCCGTTGATGGAAGTTACCGTAACCCATCGCTGACCAGTAGTTGTCACCGTTATGGTCTGCCCGGTGGCACCTGTATTCCATAGATAAGATGCACCCGGTGTTGAGGTCAGATCCACGCTTCCACCTTGACAGAAAGTGGTTGGACCATTTGCAGTTACCGTAGGAGTTGGATTCGGGAATGCAGTAACGCTTACCGTATCTGATGTTCCAGCACATCCCGTTCCGAGTGTGGCAGTTACATAGTAGTCTCCAGTTGCGAATACGGTAATCGATCTTGTTGTTGCTCCCGTACTCCATAGATAAGAGCTGGCCAAACTTGAGGTCAGCACCACGCTATCGCCATCGCAGAACTCAAGGTCGTTATTTGCCGTGATGGTCGGAGTTGGGTTGCTGTTCACCGTAACTGTTACTGGGGCCGAGGCACCAGAACAACTGTTGGCATCTGTCACAGTTACTGTGTACGTTCCTGAAGAATAGACCGTAATGGACTGCGTTGTTGCTCCCGTACTCCAAGCATACGAATCAGCAACAGAGGAAGTCAGTACAACGCTGTCTCCGTCACAGAAAGTTGTTGGACCATCTGGTGTCACAGTTGGTGTCGGATTGCTGTTCACCTGAACCGTCACGGGATCTGACGTTCCAACACAGCTGTTGGCATCCGTTACCGTTACGGTGTAAGTACCAGCGGTGGTCACCGTTACCTGTTGTGTATTTGCGCCATTGCTCCATTGCCATGCAGAGGCAGAACTTGCTGTAAGAACAACATTATCGCCTTGACAGAAGGTCAGCGGACCATCTGCATCGATAGTTGGCGTAGGCAATGGATTGACCGTCACCGTGACAGAAGCCGAAGCTGCCGAGCATCCGTTTCCATCCGTAACTGTTACGGTGTATGTTCCTGAAGTGGAAACCGAAATACTTTGAGTCGTTGCTCCGGTACTCCATTCATATGTGGCATACGAACCGGTTGTCAGGGTCACACTTCCGCCTTGACAGAAAGTAGTAGGTCCGATCGGATTGATGGTCGGTGTTGGGTTCGAGTTTACCGTTACTTGAACAGGACCGGAATCTCCCGAACAGCCTTCGGCAGTCACCACATGAACGGTGTAAACACCACTTGCAAATACCGTGATGGACTGCGTGGTTGCTCCCGTACTCCACAGGTAGTTGTCACCCGCAGTTGCAGTAAGTACTACGCTGTCTCCATTACAGAATGTGGTCGGGCCATCAGCCGTAATGGTCGGATTGAACTGCGATGCCTGATCGATTGTGGTGGAGTAAACGAACACACATCCGTTCTGATCGGCAAACGTTACACTATACGCTCCTGCACTGAGGTTGGAGACATCCTGCGTTGTCTGCCCGTTCGACCAAGAATAGTTATATGGTGGAAGACCTCCCGTAGCCGTAAGGTCGATGGCTCCATCAGAACCTCCAAAGCAGGTCACGTCCGTATCAACACTACTGGCTCCCAATGTATCTGGCTCGGTTACCGAACCACTTGAATTGGCTGTACAACCGTGTGCATCCAGAATGGACACACCATAAGTGCCTGGTCCGAGGTTATTAATGTCCTCGGTGGTGGCACCATTCGACCATGAATAAGAATAAGGCGTTGTACCTCCAGTAACCGTCAGCTCGATGGCTCCATTTGCCAGACCGTGGCAGGTAACTGGATCAACAGCAGTTGCCGCCTGCAAAACGGCTGGTTGCGTAACAACCCCACTCGCTGTCTGCTGACAGTTGACAGAATCCGTCACTTGAACAGTGAACGTTCCAGCACCCAAGTTGGCAAGGCTATCTGCCGATGAACCTCCTGTTGGCCAGAAATAAGTAAACGGAGCAGTTCCGCCAGAAACTACTGCTACGGCAGCACCGTCACTTGCGTTGAAACATGATAGGTTATACGTATTGACCGATACCGCAAATCCACCGCACGAAAGTGCATTGACAGTAATTGTTCTTGAACTGGTACAACCGTTCGCATCCGTAATGGTCACGGTGTAGTTTCCTGGGCAGAGATTTGAAGCCGTCTGACCGAGCTGGCCATCGCTCCACTCATATAGGAATGGTGATGTTCCTCCTGTAGCCGTTGCTGTTGCCGAACCATCACATCCGTTGAAGGTCTGCTCGTCAACAACCGAAGTGGTAACCCCAAGCAAAGGTGGTTCGGTAACGGTGAAGCTTCCAGAAGCTGTACAACCGATGGCATCGGTAACTGTTACCGAATATGGTCCGGCAGCCACAGCGGTTATCTGCTGAGTGGTTGCTCCATTGCTCCAAGCATACGTAAATGGTGTATTGTTCTGCTGCGTGATTGGAGTGGCAAGAACACTTCCATTCGTGCCGCCATTACAACCAACTGGCTGACCTGTGACGTTCACATCCAGATCACAGGATGGCGGATTGATAACGCGACTTGTTGTAACCGTACATCCGTTCGCATCTGTGATCGTAACCGTGTAGATTCCAGCACAAAGACCTGTTGCGGTCTGTGTGGTCTGACCATCACTCCACAAATAAGTGTATGGTCCTGTTCCACCTGTTGGGTTGGCAGTTGCCGAACCGTTACATCCGTTCACGATGGTCTCATCCTGAACATCAACAGTGGTACCGAGAACATCGGGTTGTGTAAGTTGAATAGTTTGCTGAAGTACACTTCCCTGCGCATCAGTAACCGTGACCACGTAAGTACCAGCAGCAACGTTATTCAGGTCTTCAGTTGTTGCACCGTTGGACCAGCTGTAAGTTAGCGGAGGCGTGGCATTGGTAACTGTAATGTTGATAGAACCATTGGCATTTCCATTACACAATGGCTCTGTAGTGGTGTAAGAAATTCCTGGACCAGGGAACACCGTAATGTAGCAGGTTGCCTGAGCACAAAGGCTTGGCGTTCCATCATCACAGATCTGATACACGAACTGATCCGGACCAACATAACCAGATGCTGGTGTATAGGTGTAAGTTCCATTCGGGTTGATGACAACCGTACCGTGAGACGGCCCTGAAACAGGAGTTGTATTGATGATGATATTGTCTCCGTTCGGATCGAAATCGTTCACCAAGTGGTCTCCAGAAACCGGAACGTTCATCGGAGTCAGCGCTGCATCATCTCCGGCAAATGGAGGATCATTGTCCGGTCCGTTGTAATCTGGGAGCACCGTAATGGTCACAGTCGTCTGATTGCACAGCACAGGTGTTCCGTCATCACATATCTGGTATGTGAAAGAATCCTGACCTACATAACCCGGGTTCGGAGTGTAAACGATATTTCCGTTCGCGTTCACCGTAACGGTTCCATGAGAAGGTCCGGTCAGCGGAGTTGTGTTCAGCATGATGTTGTCTCCATCCGGATCATCATCATTTGCCGTGATATTTCCACCAACAGGAACTCCAACCTGCGTTACGTATGCATCTGGGTTGGCTACAGGTGGGTCGTTATCATTCGTTACAGGAATAACCGAAATGGTTACCGTTGCCTGATCGCAAAGCGATGGAATTCCATCATCGCAGATCTCGTAGGTAAAGGTGTCCTCACCAACGTACCCTGGGTTTGGCGTGTAGGTGTAAGAGCCATCTGGGTTCATGGTAACGGTACCATTTGATGGGCCACTTACCAAAGTTGTATTCACCGTGAGGTTATCACCGTCAGGGTCCGAATCGTTGGTAGCAACATTGCCCGAAACTGGCGTATCAACCAATGTATTATTGAAGTCGTTGACCGCTGTCGGTGGGTTATTGTCTGGGTAAACCGTGATGTAGCATGTGGCCTGAGCACAAAGACTTGGCGTGCCATCATCGCAGATCTCATACACATATTGGTCTGGACCAGTATAGCCTGGGTTTGGAGTATACGTGTAAGTTCCGTTCGGATTAATGACCACCGTACCATGAGATGGCCCAGAAACCGGAGTAGTATTAATGGTGATGTTGTCTCCGTTCGGGTCGAAATCATTCGCAAGAAGGTCTCCAGAAACAGGTACTTCCTGAGGTGTCAATGCAGCGTCATCGCCAGCAAATGGAGGATCGTTGTCCGGTCCGTTGTAATTCGGAACAACCACGATCGTCACCTGTGCCTCATCACACAGCGATGGTGTGGCATCATCACATATACTATATGTAAAGACATCTGTCCCAACGTATCCCGGATCAGGCGTGTAAGTAAACGTTCCATCAGGGTTCAAGGTCACGGTACCGTGAGAAGGACCTGTGACCGGAGTGGTATTCAAAATGATGTTGTTTCCATCAGGGTCGTCATCATTGATGAGTACGTTTCCAGAAACAGGAACATCAACCTGCGTTTGAGCAGCATCATCCTGTGCAACTGGAGGTTCATTACCGGTTGTAATAGGAACAACCTGAATGGAAACCTGAGCCGTATCGCAAAGGCTTGGAATTCCATTATCGCAGGTCACGTACTCAAATGTGTCCTCACCGCTGAAACCAGAGTTTGGAGTATAGGTGTAAGAACCATCTGGGTTGATGGTCACCGAACCATTGGAAGGGTTGGTCACCAACGTGGTGTTCACCGTCAGGTCATCGCCATCCGGATCCGTGTCGTTTGTTGAAACATTTCCAGAAACCGGAACACCCACCAATGTTGAGTTGATATCATCGGTGGCGATCGGAGGATTATTGTCCGGGTAAACCGTGATGTAGCAAGTGGCCGTAGCACAAAGGCTTGGCGTGCCATCATCGCATATTTGATACACGAACTGATCGGCACCGATGAAACCGGAGTTTGGAGTATAGGTGTAATCTCCATTTGAGGAAATGGTAACCGTACCATTCGATGACCCTGAGACCTGAGTTGTATTAATAATGATGTTGTCTCCGTTCGGATCAAAATCATTGGTAAGCAGATTTCCAGAAACTGGAACATCCTGCGGGGTCAATGCACCATCATCACCCGCAAATGGAGGGTCGTTGCCCGGACCAGAATCCGGAAGAACATTGATGGTCACCACCGCGGTATCGCAAAGCGATGGGGTAGCATCATCGCAGATGCTATATATATAGGTATCCGTTCCGGTGAAACCGGAGTTGGGCGTGTAGGTGAATGAACCATCAGGATTCAATGTAACCGTTCCATTGGTTGGACCCGTGATCGGAGTTGTGTTCAGAATGATGTTGTTTCCATCAGGGTCACCATCGTTTACAAGCACATTTCCTGTAACCGGAACGTCCTGCATCGTTTGAGCAACATCCGCGTTTGCTATCGGTGGCTCATTTCCAGAAGTGATCGGAATCACCTCGATGTAAACCGTTGCCTGATCGCAGAGTGAGGGTGTGCCATCGTCACAGACACGGTAAACGAACTCATCCTCTCCCTCATAACCGGAGTTCGGAGTGTACGTGTAAGTTCCATTCGCATTAAGCGTTACACTACCATGCGAAGGACCAGAAACCGGAGTGGTATTTACAATGAGGTTGTCACCGTTCAGGTCAATATCATTTGTTACCACGTTTCCTGAAACCGGAACATCAACCAAGGTATTGTTGAAATCATTGTTCGCGATCGGTGGACAGTTGTCCTCTGTCAACGTAACCGTCTGACTTTCCTTACAACCGTTTGCATCCTCGTAAGAAACGATATAAGTTCCTGCGCCCAGTCCGTTCACATCGGCAGTTGATGCAAATGGAAGGCTGTTCTCGATCCAAGTGATAGAATATGGAGGTCGACCACCGGTGGCGCTACTGGTCAGCGTTCCATCCGAAAAACCTACACAATAAGGGTCTGTTCCACTTGCTGTGACAACTATCTGAGGAGAATAATTATCAATGATACCATCGCCATCGTTATCAATTCCATCACCACATATATCTCCTATCTGGATGATGACCCATGCACTGTCGCAAAGGCCCTCAGGAGTACATACCTGATAGAGCAGAGAATCTACACCTATATAATTGGGTATGGCCGTGTACTGGATGCAATCTCCCTGAAGCACAGCCGTTCCGCCATTTACAGGTGCGGTAACAATGGATGTGGTCAATCCTCCGCCCAATGGGTCAGAATCATTGTTCTGAACACATACAACGATCGGAATGGATGTATCTTGGATCGTATCATAGTCAGTAACAGCGATCGGATAGGTCACAAAGCCGAACATGCTATCGCAAGAAGCATCGTACAGAGATGAGAATTGTACGCTATACAGATCGTTTGTGGTCATTGTGCTGTTCGATGGCAGCGTAGTCTGATCGATCACGATCAAGTGATCCGTAGCGATCTGACCGATCAATGAGTAATTACCAAGGCTGTCAGTCACATCCGTATCTATAAGCGGATCTGTCCCGGATTCGTAAGTGCCATTGTTGTTCGCATCATTATATACGTTCACAGTTACGCCAGCAAAACCGTAATCGGAACCATCCATGGTGCCATTGGCATCAGTATCCAAGAAGACACTGCCTATGATCTCAAACGGAACAAAAGGACATCCCGCACATGTTGGCGGAGGCGTCTCAAACGGAATCGTCACATTGGTCGCAGATCGATAAGCATACCAGAAAGTGTTAATCGTATTCACGTTTCCATAATCGTATGCATCCCAATAGTGACAAGGAGGCGTACAACCGTTCAATTCGAGGGCTGGCTGACCACCAGGTAACGTTTCGGTAATCGCCTGATCGTCATAGAAGAACTTCGGATCGTAGGGCTGTGGTGTGGCAGGGCGTACCGCCTGAACCTGCATACCGGTTCTCAAGTGTTCCACATCATACACCGGCAAGTGATAGTACCCTTGGGAGTAACTATATTGAACACTGAGGTTGGTATTGGTTGGAATCGGGTTTCCTAAACCATCCAGACCATCCCAAGGAATATCTCGGTCATATGGGGGTGTCTCACCCGGGAACGGAACGATGTCCGTGGTCAGAAGCACGTCAGCCGAACCTGGATCATATTGTCCGTTGGCATCTGAATCTATGAGCACTTCTACCCTACCCGCTTTCGTTGCCGCAAGCCTGAAGAACCATAGATTGTCGTCAGGACAACCATAGAGTTTCGGAAAGTCGGCATTGGTCACAAACTCACCAAATGAGCCGTTCGGGTAGGATGTCTCATCCGGATTATTCAAAAAGACCCGATACTCCGCAAAGGTCACGTTCGCACTCTCCACCGAGGCACGGTCCACTTCAAAAACGCCTGTCGCGCTGGTACCGGAACTGTTGAAAGCGATGTTAAAAGCTGCACCTTGAAAACCAGCTTGGCTGAAATCGATCAGACTCACAAAACCATCATCCGAATAGATATAGAGCGTACCCGTAAAATCGCGGTCGAAATAATCGTTCGGATAGTCGATGGAAGGACACATGAAAGCCCAGTTGTACGAGAACACACGACCATCAATTGCAGTTGGTGTTCCACCTTCAGTTGCAACGGTAATGTCGTAATAAGGTATGATAAGCTGTTGCGAGCTATAACTGGACTGCGAAGCACTAAACTCGATGTAGTAATCACCCGCAGGAAGGCCATCCGGATTGAATGTGTAAGCGTTATAACCGCCCGATCCAACAATCTGGTTCGGACCGTTTACCGCCTGCTGCCAAGTGGATATAGCAGCATTGTTCAGCTGACCTGCTGGGTCTCCGGCAGTTGGCCAAACCACGTTACCACTTGGATCCTTGATGCGGAAATATCCGGTTCTGTTGCCTCCAGTGTTCGGCCAATGCGTTTCACTCTTGAAGTTACTGAAACCGAAATAGACCACCTCATTCTCCGGATCCTCAAAGTGAATGAAAAGCCGCTGATCGACATTTCCATCATATCGACCGAAATTGTTGTATTCATCCACGTTCACCAAAAGGTGAGTATAATCCGAGGATGTGGCCGTGGTCTGCTTGGTACCTTCTGCGTAAGAGAGGTTAGAACCAAGCATAAAAAAACAAAAGAGGCCCGTCAATAGGGCCAAAGGGTAACTACGGTTATTCATGATGTCCGTATTTGTGATTGGTTGGTTTCGCATGCGAGCGTTTTCTACGCGGAAAACTGTAATTGGTTTTACAATTCCCGATGAAACCACAATATTACGAAGAAGTGATTTACCATCGTGGAGAAAAGTCAACAGGGTTTGTCAACATGGTTGTCCACATTTCCAGCGAAACTTTTCTTGCTTAAACTTGTTGCCTAAAAGAATACATTTGCAATGCATGCATTGAATTATTTGATATGAGCAAGAAAGTAGTATTGATAGATGGAGCGCGCACTCCATTTCTGAGGGCTGGGACCGATTACATGGACCTGATGAGTTACCAATTGGGAGCTTTCGCCATCAAAGGCGTGGTAGATAAAACGGGGATAAAACCCGACCAGATCGACCAAGTGGTGATGGGAACCGTGATCCATAATGTGAAAACTCCCAATGTGGCGCGCGAAAGCGCCCTGACGGCAGGATTGAACATGACCACGCCTTGCCACACCGTTTCACAGGCGTGTATTTCGGCCAACCAGGCCATTTCTCGCGGAGCAGACCTAATCCGTTTGGGACATGCTGATGTGGTGATTGCAGGCGGTACAGATTGTACTTCCGATTCGCCTATCGGCTACAAGAAAAGTATGCGCAAGAAGCTGTTCAACGCCCAGAAACTGAAAACAACGGGCGATATGATCAAGTTTGCAATGACGCTGAAGTTGACAGACTTCCTCCCCGACAGGCCAGCCGTTGCCGAGTTCTTGACAGACCGACTGATGGGTGAGGACTGCGAAACATTGGCCGCCAAATTCAGCATTAGCCGCGAGGCGCAGGATGAGTTTGCATTGCGATCGCACACGTTGGCACAGAAAGCACAGGACGAAGGTCATCTTGCCAAGGAGATCGCACCCGTAGAACTCGCTCCGAAGTTCAAACCGATCGATAAAGACAACGGAATCCGCGTTGCACCTTTGGAGAAATTGGCGAAACTGAAGCCTGCTTTCGTAAAACCTCACGGAACATTGACCGCTGCCAACTCATCATTCCTGACGGATGGCGGTGCAGCAGTTCTGATCATGAGTGAAGAAAAAGCAAAAGAACTTGGATTCACGCCCAAGGCTTACATCCACGATTATCTGTTCACAGCTCAAGATATTCGCGAAGAGCTTTTACTCGGACCTGCTTATGCCATGGCCAAAATCCTCGACAGAAACAACCTGAAGATGGAGGACATGGATGTCATTGAATTCCATGAGGCATTTGCCGGACAGATATTGGCAAACATTGCCGCTTTGTCCTCAGACGATTTCTGTAAGAAGTATTTGGGCAGAGACAAGGCTGTAGGACAAATTCCAATGGAGAAAATGAACCTGTGGGGCGGGTCGCTTTCCATCGGTCACCCATTTGGAGCCACTGGCGCACGTATTATGACAACCACCGCCAACCGATTGATCGCTGAAGGTGGTCGTTATGGACTATTGGCCGCCTGTGCTGCTGGGGCGCATGGTCATGCGAGTATTTTGGAACGCTATCCAAACTAATTTGCAATTGACAATTGGCGATATGCAATTGACAATTTGAGCGAAGGCTGCAATCCAATTGCACATTGAAAATTGCAAATTGTCCATCGCAAGTAAACTACAGATGACCTCAGAAGAACTCGAGAATAGGGTTATTGACTTTGCCGTGATGATCGTAGAAATCACGGAGAAGATGCCAAAGTCGTACGCAGCAGACTACTACGCAAAGCAATTGCTCAGAAGTGGTTCCTCTCCAGCACTAAACTATGGCGAAGTGCGTGCAGCAGAATCAAAGCGTGACTTTGTTCATAAGATGAATGTCGTTCTTAAGGAGTTGAGAGAAACGACCAATTGTCTCAAAATCATCCAAAGAACTAAGCTCTACGCTTCTGAAGCAGTGATCGTTAAGGCCAGACAAGAATGCAAAGAACTTCTTGCAATTTTCGTTGCAAGCGTAAACACAGCTAAAAAGAACATGAATCAGAAATGACGGAGTGCATCGGCCCATCAAATTGTAAATTGCCAATTGCACATCGTCTATTGAAAATCTCTGAAGTATGAAAAACAAGTATGTTGAAATAGAAAAACGGGACGGTATCGCCATCATTTGGATGGACGAGCAAGATTCGAAGATCAATAAGATCGGGCCTGATATGATCGAAACGTTCAACCCGATGATGGACGAACTCGAAAAAGACCCTGAGGTGAAAGCTGCGGTGATGATCAGCCGCAAAAAGGATTTCATTGCAGGAGCTGATATTGAGGCTTTCGCCAATGTGAAGAAGGAGGGCGACTGGCAACCTATCGCCAAGAAAGGCCACGAGATCCTGAACCGATTGCAGAAGAGCAAAAAGCCCGTGGTGGCCGCCATCAACGGTGCTTGCATGGGTGCTGGACTGGAGATCGCGTTGGCGTGCGCTGCCCGTGTGGCTTCCGATAGTCCAAAGACCATTCTTTCTCTACCTGAAGTGAAGCTTGGACTGCTTCCTGGCGGTGGCGGAACACAACGTCTGCCACGATTAGTTGGTATTCAGAAAGCCTTGGATATGATGCTCACTGGAAAGAACGTGTTCGCGTATCCTGCCAAGAAAATGGGATTGGTCGATCGACTTTCCACCAAAGAAGCATTGCTTGATGCGGCCATTTGTTTGGCGAAAGAACTGACCAAAGGCCCGCTGAAGCGTGAGGATAAGCGTTCGGGGATGGAGAAATTCCTGGAAGGAAACCCGATCACCAAAGGCATCATCTTCAAGAAGGCCAAAGAGATGGTGGACGGACAGACCAAAGGAAACTACCCTGCTCCGTACGAGATTCTGGAGTGCGTTCGCATTGGAATGACATCTGGTGAGAAGCGCGGTTATGAGGAAGAAGTGAAGCGTTTTGAAAAACTCATCCTTACACCCGAGAGTTTTCAGTTGCGCGGCATTTTCTTCGCCATGACGGAGAAGAAGAAAAACCCATTGGCCGAGTTGGCCAAGCCCGTTGACACCATCGCCATGGTAGGTGCCGGTTTCATGGGTGCAGGCATTGCGCAGGTTTCTGCCGCCAAGGATGTGAAGGTGCTGCTGAAAGACATCAAGCAGGAAACCATTACGCAGGCCAAGCAGACCATTTGGAAAGACATAGGCAAAAAGGTGCAGCGCAAGGCGATGCCGCAGTTGGATGCCGACCGCTTGATGAACCGCATTGCAGGCCAGCTCGATTACAACAACTTTGAGAAGGTTCAGGTGGTCATTGAAGCGGTTTTCGAGGATCTGAAACTGAAGCACCGCGTGTTGGCCGAGTGCGAAGAGGCGATGAGCCCCAACGCCATTTTTGCTTCCAACACCTCCGCCCTGCCCATTGGCGAGATCGCGAAAGCAAGTAAACGACCTGAGCAGGTGATCGGGATGCACTACTTCTCCCCTGTTCCGAAGATGCCATTGCTGGAGATCGTTGTCACTGATCAGACGGCAGATTGGGTCACTTCCACCTGCTACGACCTCGGTGTGAAGCAAGGCAAAACGGTGATCGTGGTGAAAGACGGCCCTGGGTTCTACACCACGCGTATTCTGGCTCCGCTTCTTGGCGAAGCCTTGAACATGTTGGAAGAAGGCGCAGACGCGCTTCAAATAGACAAGGTGCTGAAGAAATTCGGTTTCCCTGTGGGACCTATAACGCTGATGGACGAGGTTGGAATTGATGTGGGTGCACACATCATGAGCGGTGAATTGATGCAGCATTTCATTTCGACCCGAAAAGGTGCGAAGGCATCTGACGGGTTGAAGCGCATGTTCGATGCGGGTTACCATGGAAGGAAGAACAAGAAAGGGTTCTATCAGTACGATGAGAACGGCAATAAGAAAAAGGAACTGGATGCGAACGTTTACAGCTTTTTCGGTGGCAACAACCGCAAGAAGTTCGATGACAAGGAGATCTATGAGCGTATTGGCATGAGCATGGTGAGCGAAGCCGCTCTGTGCTTGCAGGAAGGCATTGTTTCGAACCCGTTGGATGGCGATGTGGGGGCTGTTTTTGGATTGGGATTCCCTCCATTCCGTGGTGGACCGTTCCGATACATGGATGCGTTAGGCGCGCAGGAAACTGTTGACATCTTCAACCGCTTGGCCCAGAAACACGGAGAGCGTTTCTTGCCGCCACAGATCATTGTAGACAAGGCAAAGGCGGGAGAAAAGTTCTACTCCTAACCAAAACCGAATAAAAGGGAAAGCCGAGGCAACTGCTTCGGCTTTTTTCGTTTAGAATGTAATTTCAAATAAATGTTTGTTTCGGCACTTGACATTTTCTAACACAATAAATTACGATATTCAACCTTTCAAAACCCTGAACAGCCCATTTCGTGCTACGCACAGTCTTTTTCATCCTTCTTTTTTGGGGCGTGCTCTTATCCAACATTGATGCGCGGGCGGGGAATATTGAATTTATTGAGAATGGTGGCCAATGGCCGGAACAGGTCCTTTACAAGGTAGGTCTTTCCACAGGCGGGTTTTACTTGGAGAAAGGCGGGTTCATGTACTCATTGATGGATCTGCAGGCCATCCGCGAAGCGCACGACCACCATACGCCCTTTCCGGAGACCATTCAGGCGCATGCCTTTCGAATGACCTTCGTGAATGCCAATACCGAGGCCGCAACCAAAACAACCGAGCGCTCTACCAACTATCGCAATTACTATTTGGG
This sequence comes from Flavobacteriales bacterium, assembly GCA_016124845.1. NCBI lineage: Bacteria > Pseudomonadati > Bacteroidota > Flavobacteriia > Flavobacteriales > Flavobacteriales bacterium. The sequence continues at coordinate 39,773 of WGMW01000011.1, read as the reverse complement.
GAACGACCCAACGAAATGGGCTTCCAAGGTTTATGCGTACCAAACGGTGCAGTACGTCTCGCTTTACGATGGCATTGACCTGAAAGTGTATAGCAACGGTGAGCATTTGAAATACGACCTGATGGTGGCCCCGAATGCCGACCTGGGCCAACTGCAAATGCATTATGAGGGATTGGACGGAATGAGAATCCTTGAAAATGGCGACCTGGAACTGAGCAACTCGGTGGTCAATGTTTTTGAGAAGAAACCGGTGGCGTATCAGATGATCGGAGATGAGCGGGTTGAGGTTCCGTGTGCGTTTGAATTGAACGGAGAAACCGTGACGTTCATTTTTCCGGAAGGATATGACCCGACCCGCGAACTGATCATTGACCCCGAACTGGTTTTCGCCTCCTTTACGGGATCGACCACGGACAACTTTGGAAGTTCTGCCACCTTTGACAATAGCGGGTACCTGTATGGCGCAGGAACCAGTTTCGGAGACGGCTATCCGGTGACCACCGGAGCTTACAGCCAACCGGCTGCCGGACATACGGACATCGGTATCAGCAAATTCAGCCCTGACGGCTCATCCTTGGCGTATTCCACCTTTATAGGTGGTTCGAATGCCGAATCGGTGAACAGCCTTATTGTGAATGGCAATAATGAGCTGTACATATTGGGAACCTCCAGTAGTTTGGATTACCCGATCAGCAACAACGCCTTTCAAACCACCAATGGCAGAGGACCTTCCGTCAATTGGACCGTATTGCCCCAATACAATTATGCCTACGGCTATGGAATTGACCATGATCTGGGATGCGACATCGTGATCACGCGATTGGCTGCGGATGGATCGGCCATTCTATCATCCACTTTTGTTGGAGGCACTTTGAATGACGGACTGAACCCAAACACGATCCTCTACTACAACTATGGCGATCCTTTCAGAGGCGAGATCAACCTTGATGATGCCGGAAACGTGTATGTGGCCAGCTCCACGGAATCGACCGATTTTCCCGTGACATCGGGTGCGGTGCAGACCACGAATGCGGGAGGCCGCGATGGGGTGGTTTTTAAGATGAATCCGAATCTTTCGAACATGATCTGGTCCACGTACGTGGGAGGTTCTTCTACCGATAACGCCTATTCCATCCAGTTCGATCAAGGCGGAAGCCCCGTGATCGCAGGTGGTACGTTGAGCAGCGATTTTCCGACCACCAGCGGTTCGTTGCATCCTACCTATGGCGGGCAAGGCGATGGCTGGGTGATGAAACTTGCGGCCAACGGAAGCAGCATTACCGCCAGCAGTTACATCGGAACCGACAAGTACGATCAGGCCTATTTTGTGCAGATAGACCCGGACAATAACGTTTTCCTGCTTGGTCAGAGCCTTGGGAATATGCCGATCACTCCGGCATCCGTTTATCACAACAATAACAGCTGCCAGTTCATTCAGAAACTGGACAATTCATTGAGCAATCTCCTCGTGTCCTCCACGATCGGAACAGGCCGCGGAGTGATCGATTTCTCGCCAACGGCCTTCCTTGTCAGTAACTGCTACCAGATATTCGTTTCGGGCTGGGGCGGTGCCACCAACCACGTTATCGGTAATGCGGTGCAGAGTTCCACGGTGGGGCTTCCAATCACTTCCGATGCCCACCAGTCCACCAGCGATGGCAGCGACTTTTACCTGATGATGCTGGAAGAAGACGTAGCCGCACTGACCTACGGAACTTTCTTTGGCGGACCTGTGAGCGAAGAACACGTGGACGGTGGCACCAGCCGATTTGACAAGAACGGGATCGTATATGAGGCCGTGTGTGCCGGATGTGACGGCCACAGTGATTTCCCTACCACACCGGGCGCGTGGTCCAACACCAACAATTCCAGCAACTGCAACTTGGGCGTGTTCAAGTTCAACCTGAACCAGATCATTGCCGTTCCGGATTTCTACCTCAACCTGCAGAACTGCGACTTTCCGATGGAGGTGGATTTCACCAACCAGAGTACAGGGGCCAACACATTTCTGTGGACCTTCGGTGATGGGGAAACCTCCTCTTATTTTGAGGGCAACCACTATTACACCGACCCCGGGCATTACGAAATCTCACTGTATGCGTCCGACTCGGCAGGCTGCCTGGTTCCCGACACGGGTTATGTGGAATTCGACATTCCTGAACCACCGGTCATCTCGGTATTCGGAGGCGATACCATCTGCGCGCGCGATACCGTTCCGTTGGGCGTGGAAGGCATTGGTATCGTTTCGTACGAATGGAACCCGGCCGCTACGGTAGATGACCCATCCTCCACCCAACCGAATGCGTCCCCTTCAGAAACCACGGCCTACTTGGTTACCGCCACCGATTCGGTTGGCTGCACCGTTACCGACACGGTTCTGGTGGTGGTATCGGAGCCGCCTTACCTGAGTGTTGGGGATGATGCCTATTTGGAACCAGGAGTAAATGGAAGTCTTACGGCCAGCGTTCAAGTTGGCAGTACTATCGAATGGTCTCCGACCGAAGGTTTGAGCTGCATTACCTGTCCCGACCCGATCGCCAATCCGGAGGAGACCACCACGTATTACATCACCATTACAGATGAGCTGGGCTGTACCAACATCGACTCGATCATCGTTTATGCCTACCCGACCATCTATGTGCCGAACGCCTTTACACCGGGCGGCAACGAGAAGAATCCGATCTTCTATGCGTACGGCCGTGGCATTGCCGATTTCACGCTGACCATCTTCAACCGTTGGGGACAGATGATCTTCCAATCGAACGAGCTTGATAAAGGCTGGGACGGCACCATGAACGGACGGGACGTGCAGACCGGAGTGTATGTGTGGACGCTTCAGTACACCACCGACATTGCTCCGATGGATGTGCATAAGAAGATCGGTACGGTTACGCTGCTGCGGAACGTTTACTGATACTGTTCCGTGAAATCCGTACTACTTTACAGGAATTTCAAGCACAATTGCGCATCTTCGCAATCAATCAACTACACGATGCGCATCACGTTCATTTCTCTCGGCATTTTATTGGCCACTATAGCCTTTTCGGGCTGCGGAAACAAAACAGAAGAAACCAAAAAAGCTGCTCCTCCCGGAACGGTAGAGCCAACCGCAGAATCCACTGGAAATGCGGCAAAAGGGAAATCGCTTTACATGACCTGCACCACCTGCCACGGGCAACAGGCAGAAGGAATGCGCGCTTTGGGTGCTCCTGCGCTGGCCGATCAGGAACCATATTATCTGCATCAGCAGCTACAGAATTTCAGAACGAACAAGCGTGGCGTTCATGCAAAAGACACCTACGGAGCGCAGATGGCACCGATGGCAAAGACATTGGACAGCCAAGGCATTGATGATGTGATCGCGTACATCAAGACCTTTCCGTCACCGAAAGTGGAGCCCACGTTGGAAGGTGGCGATGCAGAGAACGGCAAGGCGTATTACAACATGATCTGTGGTGCGTGCCATGGTCCGGGTGCGGTGGGTATTGAATCGTTGCATTCGCCACGTTTGGTGGGCTTGCAGGATTGGTACATCCAGCGGCAGCTGAACAACTTCCGCGACAGCATAAGAGGCAACGAACCGGGAGACACGTACGGAGCACAGATGCTGCAGATTGCAGCCGATATTCCAGACGATCAGACGGTGAGCGACCTCATCGCATACATCAATTCGCTGAGTGCCGAATGAGAAACGCGCTCGCAGGCGTTACGTTCTTCATAGCAACCCTTTCGGTTGCGCTGGTTTCCTGCGAGAAAGATGTGATTCCGAACGATGCGGAAGATGCAACCGAACTTGCATCCACCGCTACTGGCGATCTCAGTCTCTGTGAAACCTGTCCGCCCGGTTTTGAACTGACCGAAGAAGGCGTTTGCCGATTGCGGTCGATGTACCAGCAGTACAAATCGTTGGAAGACCAAGGCGTTGGCGGACTGAAAACCGCGCTGCCCGAATACCGAGATGGCTTCACCCCACAACAGATCGACCTTGGGCGTTACCTGTTCTTCGACCCTGTTCTTTCCAAGGACGGAACGGTGAGCTGTGCTTCGTGCCATCAACCCGAAAAGGGTTTCAGCGATGGTTTGGGAACAAGCGTGGGAATTGGTGGACAAGCGGTAAAGCGCGGTGCACCAAGCCTTTGGAATGTGGCATTTCTGAAACTCTTCTTCTGGGATGGAAGAGCGCATTCTTTGGAAGAGCAGATGCAAGGACCGCTATTTGCCGAAAATGAAATGAGTACCACGCCTGAAAAATTGATCTCAACGCTGAACGGTATTGAGAACTACCGCAAGCTGTTCCATGAGGCTTTTCCAAAGTCGAGCGAGGAAATTGAACTGAACGAGATCTATCTCGCGATAGCTGCGTTCGAAACTTCGCTCATCTCGCTCAACAGCAGATACGATCAATATGCGCATGGCTTTCATGGCGCGCTGAATCAGAATGAAATTGAAGGAATGAACGTGTTCCGCTCGTTTGTGGCGCGATGCGCGGAATGCCACACGCCACCGCTTTTTACCAATCAGCAATTGGCGGTGCTGGGCACGCCCGAACCTGACGGACGGGAACTCGATCCCGGAGCGCAGGTTCCATACAACGACCCAACGTTGCGGGCAGCATTCAAGGTTCCAAGCCTGCGGAATGTGGCCAAGACCGCGCCTTACATGCATTCGGGAAATTTCAAAACGCTGCGCGAAACAGTTGAGTTCTACACCATGGGTCGCGGGCATGCTGTTCCCGAAGGCGAGAACCTGTATCTGCATTGGCACATTTGGGAGCCAGAGCTTTCTGACAATGAATTGGACCGATTGGTGGATTTTCTGCAAACACTTACAGATGAAAGCTTTATGCCGAAACGCCCAGATCGATTACCTTCATCGCCTTGATAAAAATCAATTCTTCTAAAGCCCTATGAAAAAAGCCATCATTTGGATCATTGTATCTGCACTCGTTTTCGTTGTGGGAGTGTATATCGGAAAGGTGAAATATTCCGCTTCTGGACCTGCCGCTCCACCACCGACATTCTTCGAGGGCGGTGACGGAACCATGTCGATTGACGCGTCTGAAAAGAACGTGATCGAAGTGCACGCAGGAGAATCCATTCAGGATGCGGTTGGAAAGGCGAATTCGGGTGACCTCATCCGCGTCTATCCGGGAACGTATCACGAAACGGTGTACATCGATAAGGACGGCATCAGCCTGCAAGGCGTGATCCAAAAAGGCAAATGGCCCACGTTGGATGGCAGCGAGAATGGCGAGAAAGTGCTGAACGATGCGATCCTTTACTCAGGTTCGAACACGCTGATCGAGAACTTCAAGATCGTTCAGTACAAGGGCAACGGCATCATGGGGCAGGCGGGCAACAACTTCCTTATCCGCAACAACTGGATCGTGGAATCGGGCGTTTACGGCATTTTCCCTGAGTTTGGAAAGAACGGACTGATCGAGCATAACGTGCTGAGCGGCATTGCCGATGCGGCCATTTATGTGGGCATGTGCGACAATATTGACGTGAAATACAATGAGGTGTTCGAAAGCGTGGCCGGAATTGAGATCGAGAACTGCCGTCACGCGTTGGTGGAAGGAAACTACACACACGACAACACGGGCGGAATTCTGGCTTTCATTACGCCTGGACTTCCGATCAAAACGTGCAAGGATGTCATCATCCGAAACAACTATATGGTGAACAACAACCACGAGAATTTCGGCAAGCCGGGAGCCATCATTTCCATGCTGCCTCCGGGAAGCGGTCTCATCATCATGGCTGCCGATGAAGTAGTGGTGGAGAACAACATCATTTCTGGAAACGACAATGCAGGAATCAGCATCACCGACCTGAGTTTCGGTTCGCAGATCTCGAAAGATCCGGAAGCGGATCCAAACCCGGACAACTTGGTGATCTTGGACAACGTGATGTTTGACAACGGCAACAATCCTGTGGCAGATGTGAAAGCTGCGATGGCCACGCTGATGGAAACCAAAGGTCCGGACATTCTTGCCTACGGTGGCGGTACCGGAAGTTGCATCCGCAACCGCGATATGTACCGGACGTGGGGCTTGGACAATTTCGCTTCATGCGAACTTTCAAGCACGGCCAATGTGAAATCGTATCTGCTTTCTGAGCCAGTTGCACCTCGCGACATCGAAACAGAAGAGAAAGGAAAGATGGCGTTCTACGGAGTTTGTTCCGGTTGCCACGCGTATGATGTGCGCATGATCGGACCTCCCGTTCAGACCATTCAGGCCATGTACAAGGGCAATCCGCAGGGCATTGCCGATTACATTGCCAATCCGGTGCACAGACGGGATGACTACGAAGAAATGCCTCCTCAGAACTACCTCACCGAGGAAACACGTTTGGCCGTTGCCGAGTACCTGCTCAGCATCGAGCCCAAAAAGAAAAAGAAATAACCAACCCCAACCAATTATGACCATCAACCCCAAACTTCTCGGCATAGCTGCGGCAGCGATGCTGTTGGCTTCATGCGGCCAGCCAAAACTGACCTCGGAAGAACTGCACAAGAAATTGCAGGAAGAAATGATCGCGGTGCAGGAAGGCGGAACCATTGAGATTCCTGCCGGGACGTATGAGTTCACCAGCGAACTGTCGATGCGTGACGTGAAGAATGTGACCATCAAAGGCGCAGGCATCGATAAGACCATCATCAACTTTGGCAAGCAGACCGAAGGCGCGCAGGGCTTTTACATCAAAGCCGATGGCGTGACCATCTGCGATATGACCATTCAGGATCTGAGCGGAGACGGCATCAAGGTGCATCAGAGCAAGGATGTGACCATGCGCAACATCAAAGTGGAATGGACGGGCGGTTCATCTTCTGCAAACGGGGCTTACGCGCTTTATCCCGTGCTTTGCGATGGCCTGTTGATCGAAAAATGCGAACTCTACAACGCCAGCGATGCGGGTATTTACACAGGTCAGAGCCGCAATGTCATCCTTCGTGACAACTACGCTTCCATGAACGTGCAGGGAATTGCCATCGAGAACTGCTCCTTCACAGAGGTTTACAACAACACGTGCGAAGGAAATGCGTGTGGCATTGCGTTCTACAACCTTCCTGATCTGATTGAAAAACAAGGGTCGAACGTTCGTATCCACGACAACATTATCCGCAACAACAACCACGATAACTTCGGAAATCCAGGTGCGATCGTGGGCGTCCTTCCAGGCGGAACAGCCAGTTTCATCCTTGCGGGAAAGAACATTGAGATGGATCACAACACGTTCTCAAACCACAAGACAACCAGCACAGGAATTGTGAGCTATCAACTCACAGAACGCCCTTGGGAAGACTCGCTATTTTACCCGTTCTCAACGGGTATTTACGTTCACGATAACGTGTATGAAGAACAGGAACCGATGCTTCCCGACACGACCAAGCGTTTGGGTCAATTGATGGCTTCGCTGTTCGGAGCGGAATCACCTCATATCGTTTATGATGGCATCTTCGACCCTGCGCTGATCGACATGGAAACCATGAGCATTGCGCCAGAGAACATGATCTGCATCAAGAACAACAATACCACGTTCTGCAACATCAATGCGCCCAGCAATTTTGAGGATATGAGTACGGAATTGGATGGTTTCGACTGCGAACTGCCGCATCCGCAAACTCCGAAAACGGAGAGTTAAAGCGTATCTTTAGTGCATGGCTACGGTTGACAACATCAGAAATGGATTGATCGATAAGATCCTGTCTATTCGCAATAAGGAATTCCTTTTGGCGCTGGATAAACTCATTGCATCCAGTTCAGAAAATTCGGAAACGGCAACACTCACCGAAGAGCAGAAACTGATGCTTGAAATGAGCGAAGATGACATTCGCAACGGCAAAGTCCTATCTCAGAGTGAGTTGAAAACCAGAACGACAGCATGGCTGAACGAAAAAAGGAGCCGACAATAGCATGGACCGAAACAGCCGAAAATCAGTTTTTTGAGGTGCTGGATTACTGGACGGAAAGAAATAATTCTACTTCCTATGCGGAAAAGCTATCCAGTGCAGTTTGGAACAGAACGGCTTTCTTGGCCAAGAACCCGTTGAGTTCTGTGAAAGCAGATTTTCCGAATACTCGAAAAGCCGCGATGGGTCATTTTTCCATTCTGTATCGGATTGTTGAGGATGGAATTCTGATCACCTCTTTTTGGGATAACCGACAGGATCCGAAAAAGCTCCACAGACTATTGAAGCACAAACGAAATTCAGGGAAATGAACGAAAAAACCGTTGTCATAACTGGCGGAAACGCTGGAATCGGGAAAGCCACGGCCATTGCGCTGGCCAAGAAAGGTGCTTCCATTGTCATCACTTCCCGTTCGGAAGAAAAAGCGAAGGAAGCCGTTGCCGAGATCAAGAAATCGTCAGGAAACGAGAAGATTGATTTTGTGACCATCGACCTGAGTTCGCAGAAATCCGTTCGGGAAGCAGCGGAGAAACTGAAGGCGAAATGCCCGAAGATCGATGTGCTGATCAATAATGCGGGCTGCTATTTCTCGGAATTGAAACTGAATGATGCTGGATTGGAAATGCAGTTCGCCACCAACCATTTGGGGCATTTTCTACTAACTAATCTGTTGATGGAAAACCTGAAAGCTACGGACAAAGCACGCATCGTCAACCTTGCTTCCATCGCACACAAATCAACCAGAGAGCTGGACCTGAATGACATCAATTTCGAGAAGTCGGGTTACGGAGGCTGGAAGTCGTACTCCCGTTCCAAATTCTGCAATATTCTGTTTACCAGAGAGTTGGCCAAACGCTTGGAAGGAACAGGAATCACCGCCAACGCGGTGCATCCAGGCGGAGTGCGAACGGAAATTGCCGAGAAGAACGCCAACTGGTTCACCAAACTGGGATGGATTCTCACCAAACCGCTGATGGTTTCGGTAGAGGATGGTGCCAAAACATCCGTGTATCTCGCTTCTTCCGATGAAGTGGAAGGAAAAACAGGCGGTTATTGGGTCAAATGCAAACAGTATTACAGCAACCGACCATCGCAAGACCCCGAAACAGCAGCAGCACTTTGGAAGAAAAGCGAAGAACTGGTCGGACAGGAATTCCCACTCAAATGATGTGCAGATTTTTGGTCATCGGATTGTGCTTGGCTACCGTCATCGGTTGTCAGGAATCGGCAACCATTGTTGATGGCCCCGTGAATGTTCCAACTTCTGGCGAGTACTTGAAAAAGCTATCCGAGTACCACCTGTTCCGTGGTGAACAGAAAAACCTCGAACCGAACGATGGCGTGCTTCCGTACACGCTCAACTCCACGCTTTTCACAGATTATGCGCACAAAGCGCGATTCGTCTGGATGCCAGAAGGCAAGACGGCCGAGTACAATCCGACACGCGAATTCGACTTTCCCGTTGGAGCCATTCTCATCAAAAACTTCTACTACCCTTTTGATTTCCGTGATGAAAGCAAAGGCCGCAGGATCATCGAAACACGCTTGCTCATAAACCGAGAAGATGGTTGGGTCGGATTGCCGTACATCTGGAACGAAGAACAGACCGATGCGCAGCTGGAATTGGCTGGTGGAAAGACCGATGTTTCATGGATTCATGATGATGGCTCGAAGAAGTCGGTCAACTACGTTATTCCAAACAAGAACCAATGCAAAGGTTGCCATGAATATGACGGAGCTTGGGTTCCCATCGGCCCAAAGGCCAAGCATTTGAACCGAGATTTCTCGTATTCCGATGGCGAAATGAACCAACTGGAAAAATGGGCGGCCAAGGGTTATCTCACAGGATTTTCTCCTTCGGATGCCGCGCCAAAACTGGCCGTTTGGGATGATGAAACCACAGGAACATTGGATGAGCGCGCCCGTGCTTGGCTCGACATCAATTGCGCGCATTGCCACAACCCCAAAGGGCCGGGAAACACATCTGGTTTCTTCCTGAATATTGAAGAGACCGATTGCACCAGGCGCGGTTTCTACAAAACGAATGTGGCTGCGGGCCGTGGTGGCGGTCAGTACATGTACGACATCGCTCCTGGTCAGCCCGACAGTTCCATCATGGTGTACCGAATGGAAAGCACCGACCCAGGTATTATGATGCCCGAAATGGGTCGTAAATTGGTTCACGAAGAAGCCATGCAGATCATCCGACAATGGATTTCGGGGATGGATGAAAAACATCCGTGCAACCTCCCCTAACCCCTCCAAAGGAGGGGAACTGATTCCGCGATCAACACTTGAAATCACGCTGCAACTAATTAACTTGTCAACTTTATCAACTCTGTAAACGAACCTATGGCAACAGGAACTCCTTGGAAACGACTTGAAAAGAAAACGGGCTACGATGCCATTGTCATTGGTTCGGGGCTTGGTGCCATGACCTTCGGGGCCATCATGGCCAAGATGGGTAAGAAGGTGCTGTTGCTCGAAAAGCATTATGTGGCAGGCGGTTTCACACACGTTTTCAAGCGGAAAGATTACGAGTGGGACGTGGGTATTCACTACGTGGGAGATGTGCATCAGGAGTTCACGTTCATGAGTATTCTCTTCGATTACATCACCGACCATCAACTCAAATGGCAGGAGATGGACGAGGTGTATGATCGCATCATTCTCGGTGAGAATGTGTACGATTTCAAATCGGGAAAAGAGAATTTCATTGAGATGCTCTACGAGCGTTTTCCAGGTGAGGAAGAGGCCATCGACAACTACATCAAAGCCGTTTATGCCGCAAGTGGCTCCAATAAGAAATTCTTTCAGGAGAAGGCGTTGCCGACCATTCTCAGCAAGCTCTTCGGAGGTCTTCTCACGAAGAAATACAACGAGTGGTCGGATAAGACCACAAAGGAGGTTCTGGATGGAATTACCGATAATGAAGAGCTGAAAGCGGTACTTGCCGGGCAGTACGGAGACCATGGCATGCCTCCTGCCGAAAGCAGTTTTGCCATTCAATCTGTGGTGAACAAGCATTATTGGAAAGGCGGTGCGTTTCCCATTGGTGGCTGCCAGCGTATTGCAGAGACCATCATTCCTGTGATTGAGAAAGCGGGCGGAGCGGTTGCCGTGCGGGCCGGGGTGGAAAAGATCATTGTGGAAAACGGAAAAGCCACGGGCGTACTGATGGAAGATGGAACCGTGCTGAACGCTCCGATGATCGTGAGCGGTGCAGGTTACCTGAACACGATGGAAAAACTGCTCGACAAGGACGTTCAGAAAGCCATTGGTTTTGATGCCAAGAACTCCGTGGCGCGATCGGTGTCGCACGTTTGTCTGTATGTCGGATTGAAGGAAAACCTCCGCGAACTCGGCATCGGCAACACCAATTATTGGGTGTATCCGCACAACGATCACGACCGTGGCGTGAAGGAGTATATGGAGGATCCGAGCAAACCGTTCCCGATCACTTACATTTCATTCCCCTCGCTGAAAGATCCAGAATGGGAAGCGCGTTATCCTGGCAAGAGCACCATTGAAATGATCACGCTGGCACCTTATGAATGGTTCGAGAAATGGGAAGATGAGCGTTGGAAGCACCGTGGTGAAGAGTACGAAGCATACAAGGAGGAATTCTCGCAGCGATTGCTGAAGGAACTCTACAAGCAGTTTCCGCAGCTGGAGGGAAAAGTGGATTACTACGAACTTTCCACACCGCTTTCCACCAAGCATTTCGTGAACTATGAGAAAGGAGAAATTTACGGCCTCGACCACTCCCCTGCCCGATTCCGCCAAACGGAACTTCGACCCAAAACACCGATCAAAAATCTGTATCTCACGGGTCAAGATATTGTGACCGTTGGTATTGGGGGTGCATTGATGAGCGGACTGCTGACCGCAGCGCACGTTACCACCAGTTTCAGGCTGGCCGAGAACATTGCAGATACCGTGATGAAGGAGCGGGAAAAGATGAAATCAGAAATGGTTTCGAATCACGAATAAGTACGAATATGCGAACGGTAAATCCCTATCGCCTTGCATTAACACCACGGGAGATTGCACATTTGTTATATTCGTACCGCTTGCGGTATTTGCAATTCGTAACCTCATGAAACGATTGATTCCCTTTTTACTTATTGGCCTTGCGGCCTGCAATCAAAAGCCAGTTGAACCCGAAACGCCCAAGGAAGAGGTTGCCTACACCAAAACCATGGAATATGCGGTGGATCTGAACTCGGTTTTCCATCAGGATCTGAATGACGAGGACTTCTCAGATGTTTCGCCATTGGCGGAGAAGCTGATCACCAACGTACTGGAAGGAAAGCTGAAAGCGTATGACCGCGGTTCAGACGAGGTGCTGAGCCCTGAACAGGCCAAGGAGATTCTGGTTTTCACCGATACCATTTGGTTTGAAGAACCCGAAACAGGCGACCGTTCCATCGATATTGTGGAGCGCGATTACACCAAGGATTTCTACGGATTCACCTTCCGCGAACAATGGGCCTACAATGACGAAGGTGCCATCATCAACCGCAAAATTCTGGGCATCGCTCCACGAATTCCCGTGTATTCTTCGCAAGGCGGTAATCTGCGCGGGTTTACTTCCGCCTTTTGGGTGAAGTACGATTGAACCTCGCTTCGATTCTGATGTTGTAGTTGCTTGACCCGAAGCACGTGAAAAAGCGCTACATCTTTCTGCTCATCTTCATCGGAATTCACATTCCGCTTGCCATCTGGTACTTCAACAGTCCGATGTCGGTGGCAAATGATGAAGACACGTATGATTTCTTCGAAGACAAGGGTCTGACATGCACCATCGGCCACGACAGCATTTTCGGTCATCCGCTGCGGTGGGTTGAGGTATCGACCTTGAAGGACGACTCGTTACCGATCGTCATCTTCACGCACGGAGCTCCAGGTGCTGCCAACAATTTCTTCCAGTTTTTGGATGATACTTCGCTGCTGAAACACGCACGATTGATCTCCATCGACCGTTTGGGCTACAGTCCTGATGATCAGGGAAATGCTGAGGTTTCCATTCAGCGACAGAGCGAGGCATTGGGAAAAGTGCTGTCGCATTATCCGTATCCGTACGTGATTGCGGTCGGGCATTCGTATGGCGGGCCGATAACCGCAAACTACGTGCTTGACCATCCCGAAAAAGTGAAAGCGGCCGTTCTGCTTGCCCCCGCTTTGAATCCCGATGAAGAGAAGGATTTCGCCATCGTCAAATTCACCGAATGGAAGGCCACGCGATGGGCGGTCCCTCCTTTTTTCATGGTAGCTGCCGCTGAGAAAAAAGCACACGAATCTGAGCTCAGAAAAATGCTCCCAAAATGGAAGACGGTCCGAACGCCATTCATACACGTTCATGGAACGGATGATGACATTGTGCCTTATTCCAATATTGAATTTTCGAATCGTATGATGCCAGATTCACTCTTAACGATCGTGACAATTGATGGAGGCAGCCACATGACACCTTGGGAAGATGAGGAGTTGGTGAGGAACATAATCCTGAATAGTCTGGAATGACACGGCCAATTGTTTCTGAATCTTAGCGGAAACAATTTGTTTGAAACAAAACGTTTACCGTAGTCTCAACTAAACAGCGGATTTAGTTTGAATTATCTACTTTCGATTGAATCCAACCACCGACCTAAAGTAATGCACACTGGAAAAACAAGTCTTAATCTAGCATTGGCTCTGTTTGTCATTTGTCTTTTCACCCAATGTAAAACGGTGGAAATTCCAAATCCGACCCTTACCAAAAGAGTTAAATTCAAGGAAGGCAAGGATGACGTTTTCTTGAATCCAAGTCTGATATATTTGATTGACAGTGTCCGGATACCTCGGTTTGTTGTGAGGTTTCCTGAAGTCCAAACCTCCATTGTAAAGGAGGATGGCTACTACAATTCCAACATGTACTATGAATTGGAAAAAGCCCTAGTTGACAATGGATTTAAGGTTATCGATAGAACCTTCTTCGAAAAAAAATCAGCCGAATCAGTTAACCTTGATCAATTCGCAGACTACGTATTTGAAATCGTAGAGTATAGAACGGTAAAATATTATACGGGAATCTTTCTCCATCAAAGACCTGCAGGCAAAAAAGGAATTCGCCAAAACGGTATGAGACATTACTACTTAGGTGCAGAACTTTCATCCAAAATCATAGACCTTAAAACGGGAGAAATAGTTGGTACCATGCGGACCAGTTATGCACCGTGTACTAAAGGCTGCAAGGTTAAATATGACTACTACGAGATACTGGAGGAAAATCTGACCGGAGAAATTGAGGATGAGGAAGATACAATCGAGGTTGAAAACACTCCAGTTGATATTGGAATGGTGAGATCATTGGCTGCGAGGGTATCAAAACATTTGAGGTATGAGAGGTAACAATTCTTTCTCCGATTACAAGAAAAGTCGCCTCTTGACCAACATCTAGTTCATCAACCAAATGATGATCGCGTAGCGGACTGTTTTTCCGACAAGCAGCCACCACGCGCTTGGCCATTCTCTGGCGCGAAAATACCCCAATGCAAGTACGATCGCATTACCCAAAAGCGGAAGCCAACCCAAAATGGCGAAATAAGCTCCGTACTTCTCCACTTTCGATTCCCATTCAAGCAATTGCTTGTGCGTTACACGGAAATACTTCTCGATCCATTCCAATTTGCCGAGATGCCCGATCCAGAAAGTGGTCATGCCACCAATCCAATTACTGACCGTGGCAAGCAGAAACAATTTTCCCGGATCCAAACCTTGGCTGAGAAGTACCACCAGAACAGCTTCCGATGATAGCGGAATGATGGTACCGGAAAGAAACCCTGCCAGGATTATCCCCCAATATCCCCAGTCAATGAGGAACTGCTGAATTGCATGTAAGAGACTGGGCCAGTCCATGCTCGCAAGTTAGAGAGTAATTCTGCTTGGTTCGGAGTAATTCGGTTCCGACCGAAAAGGTCTTTTTCACTTTGCATTAATTTAACAGTCGTCTGGCTTCGCGTTCCTGTATTTTCGTGGCACACCCAAACCTTTATGAAGCTCCACCATTTTCCCTTTTTCATTTTCGCCTTTTTCCTCACCGCCTGCACCACACCCAAATGGCCCATGCAGAACGAATATCCATTGGAGGTTCAGACGGTTTTGGGAGAATTGCTTCCACGGTTGGAAGTTGCCGCGGACGACCCCGCGCTTCATGACGCTGGGTTCGATTTCAGCAAGGAATATTGCCCGCAGCTGAGCAATCCGTACTGGCTGATACCATCGGTCGATCTTCCCGAAGGCGTTAAACCACAGAACTCGAACAATAACGTCAGCATTACCATCTTCAAGCAGCGTATTTTCCTCGCTTTCCGAACAGGACCAACGCATTTCGCCTCCAAGAAAACGGGCATTTACATCATCAGCTCCGCAGATGGAAAGACATGGCAAAAGGAAAAGGAGGTCTTCATTGGGCGCGATATGCGCGAACCTTTCTTAGTTCCGATCAATGGGAAACTGCATTTCTACACCTTCGGTGCAGGAACCAAAATGACGGCCTTCGAACCCGAATTCATTGACCACTTCACTTCTGATGGCAACGGAAACTGGAGCGAACCTGAAAAGGTGCTGACATTGGGTGAAGTGCATTGGAGCATCAAGAATCGGAACAATACGACTTTTATGACGAGCTACGTTGGGTCGCATTACGAACTGAAAGGCCCATCGAAAGTGCGGTTGTTCTTCAAACAGACCGATGATGGCGTGAACTGGACTTCCATGAACGATACAGGCGCGGTCTATTTCGGAGGGGTGTCGGAAACTGCGTGGGAATTTGACCGAGATGGAAACCTCTGGGCAGTTACAAGATTAGAAGATGGCGACAGAACAGGATTCGGTTCGCATGTTGCTTTCGCGAAAGCAGGAAACCTGGGCAACTGGGAGTTTCCGGATACGGCTGATGCGCGCTGCTTCATGTCGCCCAAAATGTTCCGACATGGCGATGATCTTTACCTGATCGGAAGAAGGCAGTTGGGCAAAAAGCCGTTCGGAAAGGTGAAACGAAGCAAGAAAATGTCCGCGCAGCGAAAAGGGAATTGGGTCGGGTATTCGCTTTCCCCGAAAACCACTGCGCTTTTCAAGATCAACCAGGAAACGCGCAAAGTAGAATGGGTTATGGACCTTCCTGGTGCTGGAGACACGGCTTTTCCGTCCATCATCCGATTGGACAAACACCGTTTTCTGGTGGCGAATTACACATCGCCCATCAATCACCAAAAACGCGATTGGCTGATGGGGCAATTGGGCAAGACGAAGATCTATTTGCAGTTGATCACGTTTGCTCCTTGCGATTGATTTAACCACAGAGGACACACGGAGGAAGCACAAAGAACACTGAGTTGCTGATCAAACACAATATTTGATCCGTGCAGACCCGTTTCATCCGCGTCATCCGCGTTCTATTATTAACCGCATAGGGCAGAGATTTCGTGGAGGGCGCAAAGTCCCCCTTTGGGGGATTTAGGAGGTCTGTTCATCATTATCCGCTCCTAGTTTCGGGGCTGGCGAAAGCTGCGCTGAACCGAAAACCGTAGGAAAACTATCCGCGAAAAGTGGATGATTCATGGCTTCTTGAACTGAAAGAACGGGTGATAGACAAACATCTTCGTTCTCCAATTTGCCTGTCCAGAATTGCTGCGGTTGAGATGCAAAAAGGTCTGCTACTTCCTGTTTCAATTCGGGTTCCATGAGGCGTGCGCCCCACTCGGAATGGCCGATCAGATTGCAGAGTTTCTGCCAGAATTTGGGTTCCAGAGCGCCCAAAGCCACATGCTTTCCATCTGCGCAGCGATAAACGTTGTATGAAGCGAGTTTCCCTGACAGGTAATCTTCATAGTTGCCTGTTTCTTTTTCTTCTGCAATACGAAGCATTTGCAGGACTGAAGCGTTCTTGGCCATGGCCACATCCACGTGTTGGCCTTCGCCTGATCTTTCTCTGTGAAGAAGAGCTGTAACGGTTGCATTCAACGCCATCATGCTACCACCCGCCACATCGGCCAATTGTGCTTTAGGAATGACGGGATTTCCATTGCCATTGCGTAGCCCATCCAACACACCAGAATAACTCAGGTAGTTGATGTCGTGCCCTGGTTTGGCAGCCATTTCACCCGTTTGTCCGTAACCTGTGATGGAAACAAGGATGATCTTTGGATTACGCTTTTTCAACGCTTTGAAACCAAGTCCGAAAGCCTCCAGAACACCAGGCCTGAATTGCTCGATGACGACATCTGACGTTTCCACCAATTTGAGGATGGCCTCTCTCCCACTATCTGA
Source organism: Flavobacteriales bacterium (assembly GCA_016124845.1). Taxonomy (NCBI): domain Bacteria; kingdom Pseudomonadati; phylum Bacteroidota; class Flavobacteriia; order Flavobacteriales; species Flavobacteriales bacterium. The sequence goes on along the minus strand of WGMW01000011.1, from coordinate 22,544 downwards.
ACGGTAATCGACCGAAACACTCTTCTTGCCAGCATTCAAGGCATGATAGAAAACCGAGTTCCCATCATCTTTGGTTGGTGGCATCCAACGGACGGAATCTGGCGAAGTGGGTGACTCGACCTTGATGACCTCCGCGCCTTGCTGTGCCATCCAAAGTGTGGCCAACGGACCTGGCAGCAGTTTGGTGAAATCGAGAATGCGGTAGCCGCGAAGTGGTTGGTTCATGGTGTGAAAATAGAAAACCATGAAAGCACAAATTCCAAAATGTCTTATTTTGATCGCATGCATCAAACCCAATTCCGCATTACCCCAGAAGGCTTGAAAGCCATTAATAAAAAGCTTCGCATTAGAAGTGTTATTGTCTCATCAATGGCTGTAGTTGGAGGCATCCTGCTTGTAGAGTTTGGAGGGAATGTTCCTAAAAACCAAGGCCTGGTTGGCTTTGCACCTTATTTTTTGGTTGTCTTGGTCTTAGGCTTCACACTATACCGAACTTGGTCCAAGCAAGCAAAACTGTTTTCGCTGTACTTGCTCCGTGTTGAAGATGACCAGCTGATCAGGGAAATGGGCGACATGCCAGTACGATCGATGCGCTTGGATGACATCACAAATATTGTCAAACGCAAGAATGGCGACCTAATAGTGAATGGAGTCAGTGCAGCTGATAAAATCTGGATACCAGCACAATTGGAACGTATCAATGAGGTTGAGGAATTTCTTCAAAGAACCGTCCCATTTGCTCCTTCCAGCAGAACCTTCGACCTCGGAATAATGCCTGTCCTTTTGGCGTCAGTAGGTATGATTGCAGTAATGGGAACATTTTTTGTTTCTACGAATAAGGCTGTTGTCAGTCTCACCGGACTACTACTTCTCAGCGTCCTTGGATACTCTTTTTACAGCGCATGGAAGAATGAATTCCTGAGTAAAAACGTAAAACGACTCAAATGGGTAATGTTGCCGCTGATCTTTTCCATCCTTTACACCTTCTATCTCAAGCTATTTCTGTAAGCATTCTAACCTGAATTAAGCGTTCGCGATCCTTAACTTCGCGGCTTCAAATTCTGAAGCATGCAGTATCATCCGGAGAAGATCGAGAAGAAGTGGCAGCAATATTGGGTCGAGAACAAGACGTTCCGTGCAGAGAACGACTCGCCCAAGCCGAAGTTTTACGTGCTGGACATGTTCCCGTATCCTTCGGGTGCGGGGCTGCACGTGGGGCATCCGCTGGGCTACATTGCTTCGGATGTGTATGCGCGCTACAAGCGCTTGAAGGGCTTCAATGTGCTGCATCCAATGGGTTATGATTCATTCGGGTTGCCTGCCGAGCAGTACGCGATTCAGACGGGCACACACCCTGCCATTACCACGGTGAAGAACATCGATACGTTCCGCAGGCAGATGGATAACATCGGGTTCAGTTTCGATTGGGACCGTGAGGTGCGGACTTCCGACCCATCGTACTACAAATGGACGCAGTGGATCTTTCTGCAATTGTTTGATGCATGGTACGATAACGCTACAGACAAGGCACGACCGATCGCAGACCTTGTGGCCGAGTTCGGCAAGAACGGCAACGCCACGGTAAATGCGCATGGCGATGAGACAGAAGCGTTTACTGCCGATGATTGGAACAGTTGGGATGAGGCGAAGCAGCAGACCATCCTTCTGAATTACCGCATTGCGTATTTGAGCGAAGCGTTCGTAAACTGGTGTCCTGCATTGGGAACCGTTTTGGCGAATGATGAAGTGAAAGATGGTGTCTCGGAACGTGGCGGTTATCCCGTAGAGCGAAAGCTGATGAAGCAGTGGAGCATGCGCATCACGGCTTATTCGCAGCGTTTGTTGGATGGTTTGGAAGACCTTGATTGGAGCGAAAGTTTGAAGGAGCAGCAGCGCAATTGGATAGGAAGAAGTGAAGGTGCTTCGATCAAATTCTACCTCTCCCCCGACCCCTCTCCAAAGGAAAGGGGTGACGCGCCCGGATACGTTACCGTAGACCCGATGCTTTATGGGGTCCTAAAGGACAAGGCCAAATGGATGAAGGACAATCCAACGCAAGCGGAAAATGCGTTGTGGCAATTGCTGAAAGGAGATAAAACGGGGTATCATTTCAGACGACAACACATTATCGACAAGTACATTCCAGATTTTGTCTGTCTCAGCAAAATGCTGATTGTGGAAGTGGACGGAAAAATCCACGATTACACGCAGGATGATGACGCCATGCGGACAGCACGGCTGGAAGAACTCGGATACAAGGTGCTGCGATTCAAAAACGAAGAAATTTTTGGTGATACAGACAGGGTTTTAGCCGCCATCACGGCTGAATTGAAACAGCGGCCTAATATCTCGAATTCCCCCTCCTCAGGAGGGGGTCAGGGGGAGGTAATCGAGGTGTTTACGACCCGACCTGATACCATTTTCGGGGTGACGTTCATGACGCTGGCACCTGAACATGAGTTGGTGGCGCAGATCACAACTCCAGAACAGAAAGGCGAAATTGAAGCGTACATCCAAAAGGCGAAAGCCAAGTCGGAGCGCGAGCGGATGGCCGATGTGAAGACCGTTTCGGGAGCTTTCACAGGTGCTTATGCCGAACATCCGTTCACAGGCGAGCCGATTCCAATCTGGATTGGAGATTACGTGTTGGCCGGTTACGGAACGGGCGCGGTTATGGCCGTACCAAGTGGCGACCAGCGCGACTGGAATTTCGCAACACATTTCAACATTCCCATCATTCCTGTGGTTGAACCACCTGCGAATTCCCCCTCCTTGGGAGGGGGTCAGGGGGAGGTCGGTGCCTATGAAGGCAAAGACGGAACTCTCATCAACTCCGATTTCCTGAACGGAATGAAGGTGAAAGACGCTATCCGTGCAGCCATCGCGAAGCTGGAAGAAAAAGGAATTGGCAAGGGCAAGATCAACTACCGTCAACGCGATGCCGTGTTCGGTCGTCAGCGCTATTGGGGTGAACCGATTCCGATCCACTACAAGGATGGTGTGCCCTATCCGATCAACAAGTTGCCGCTGGAATTGCCGGAAGTGGAAAAATACCTCCCCACCGAGGCTGGCGACCCACCATTGGGCAATGCCGAAAACTGGAATTGGGACCCAGAAAAAGAAGCGATTGTTCCGAATGGAGAAGGTTACCCGATTGAACTCAGCACCATGCCAGGTTGGGCGGGAAGTAGCTGGTATTACCTCCGATACATGGATCCGAAAAACGACAACGAATTCTGTAGCCAAGAGGCCATCAAATACTGGGGCAATGTGGATTACTACGCGGGCGGTGCTGAGCACGCCACGGGTCACTTGCTGTACGTGCGTTTCTGGACCAAATTCCTGAAAGACCTTGGCTATCTACCGTTTGATGAACCTGCTAAGAAGTTGGTGAATCAAGGGATGATTCAGGGGGTTTCTCAAAAAATGTTCAAAAAGTATGATGGAACAAGTATTGAGAACGGATACCTATCTACTGAAATCAGTTTCTATGGAGCAAGCAGCTTGGGTGGGGATATCAATGAATTCTTCTATAGTGCATCAAACGTATTCAAACTAAGAAAGCTACATCCAGAGGTCGCTCAAACATCTCGCACTATCATGCCTTCTGGTATTAACATACCTATTTCTTGCGTTGATTCTCAGGGTCGAGTTGACTTGCAGGCGCTAGTTGAGAAGTGGCCGCACTATTCCAATGCCATATTTGCTTGTGAGGAAGGACTGTGGTGGAACAATAAATTTCTGGATTATCGAAGAATTCCATTGGAAAAGATTCAGACCTTGAATCGAATCTCGGATTATCAACCATGTACTTCACCAGTGACGTTTACGACTTATTCCGAAGTCGAGAAAATGTCTAAGTCGAAATACAATGTGGTTGCTCCAGTAAAGGTTGAAAAAGATGAACCTGACGGGATTGTTGAACAATACGGAGCCGACACGCTTCGCCTGTACGAAATGTTCCTTGGGCCATTGGAAGATGCCAAGCCGTGGAACACCAACGGCATTGAGGGCGTGTACCGTTTCCTCAAGAAATTCTGGAACCTGTTTTACGATGGCGACACCTTCAGCGTTAGCGATGAGGAACCAAACAAGAAGGAACTGAAAGCGCTGCACGCCACCATCAAAAAGGTGCAGGAAGACATCGAGCGGTTGTCGTTCAACACGTGCGTCAGCCAGTTTATGATCTGCGTAAACGAACTCACCGACCTCAAGTGCAACAAACGCGCAATCTTGGAGCCATTGACGGTTGTCATTTCCACTTACGCACCGCACATTTGTGAGGAGTTGTGGAGTGAAGAAAAACTCGGTCACACCAAGAGCATCACGTTTGCGGAATATCCAGCCTTTAACGAAAGCTATTTGGTAGAAGACAGCATTTCGTACCCGATCAGCTTCAACGGCAAAACACGCTTGAACTTAGAGCTTCCCGCTACCATGGGAAAGGAAGAAGTGGAGCAGTACGTCCTCGCCAACGAGGAAGTGCAGCAGCGTTTGGAAGGAGCTACTCCGAAGAAGATAATTGTGGTTCCAGGAAGGATTGTGAATATCGTTGTCTAATAATTCCTTTTCCGTCAAACGGAAAACTTAACCGTCAATATGTGGATTGACCCCCGTTCCGAGCCATAGTTTCGTACAGATACATGGGCGGAAAGATGTTCCGTACCATACTTGTGTACGAATACATGGGTTGCAAGAAGTTCCGTACCATTATTTCGTACGGATATAGGGGTCGGAAGATGTTCCGACAGATACTTTCGTACGACTATGTGGCCCGGAAGGTGTTCCGAACCACAAATTCTTAGCATAATATTGGCCTTAAAGAGGGTAGGGCGATCACTGCCGTACCATACTCAAAGACTCCCGCAGGTCATCTAATGATTCGGGCGTGTGGTCGAACTCGGTCACGTGCATGATCCTATGTGCCACCTTGCCACGGTTCATGGCAATCACTTCGGCCTCGTTGAGGCGATAGGTGCGCCCTGAGAAATCGATCACCAGGATCATTTCGAGCTGGGCGGGATCGATGGTGATGGGACCTTTTCCCCTGCTCCAAAACTCGATCACGCCATTGAAATTGTCGTGGATGGCGTAGGCCTTTTCCCAGTAGATCGCCTTGCCATCGCCCATCACAAACCGTGGTTCAACCTTCTGCGGGTCGTTGAGCAGTTTGATGCGGTCGCAGTTGTAGATTCCCATCCTGTCAAGCTGCAGGCTTCGAATGACGGACTTGCTCATTTGTTGTCGCGCCTGAAATGCTTCCACCTCATCGGTCAGGTTCTCGCAGTAGGTGTTCCACGAGGAGAAACTCATCATCTTCTCGCCATCGTGCATCTGATATTTGCTTTCCTTCCACGCGCCTTTCAGGCTGCGGACATATTCGCGCTGAGACTTTTTATCGAAACGGTCGGCCTCTCGCTGCAACTGTCTCTCCTGTCTGGCAAGCGAACGCTGGTAGATCTTATAACGCGTGTCGAATTGCCGCGTCTGGCTTTTAAGGCGCATTTTCTCGTAAGTGGGAGAGAATTCGCCCCACATCCGTTGGCGGATGTCGAGCGATGGATCGGCAACCGCCACCTTCTTGACCGGGACCGAAACGATAGAATCGAGATCCTTTAGTTCGAGGATGGCAGTTTCAGAACCCGCTTCGTACCGAATTCGCATGTTGTGGAACTTTCTGCGATGAAATTGTGCTCTCAACTGCTCACGCGAAAGAGCACCGGCATACTCCCACAGGCGGCCATTGAACAGGCGGAGTTCCGGATTTTGCGTAAAACGTTTGCGCTTATCAATGCTGAAAAGAAGGGTATTGGGATGTTCCTTCAGTTTGGCCAATTTCATTTTGAATTTGAATCCCGCCTGCTTGTTCCAGCCCGATCGGAACTTCCGCTTCTCGCGCTGATCGCCATTGCGCAGAAAACGGTAGTAGCTGGCAATGGGTCGGCCGTTCATGTACTGCATGTTCTGAAATTGGTCTTCAAGCGTCATCCTCCGTGCAGTTGATGGCGACATAAAATCGGTCAGACCGATGTAATGCATCACCGCAGGCGACATGGAATTCATGGCGTAAACGACATTCGCCTCATCCTCGCGCAGAGCGGCTTTCCCAACGTCATTCCATTCCCCAGAATTGGGGTCGAGGAAGAAGAAATCGAAATCATCATCGGTGCTTACCGAAGCAAAATCGAGGCTGACAGAGCGGTCGGGACGCAACTCCACAGGGCGATTGCGCTGCGATGCCGTGAGACTGAACATTCCAGCCGATTCAAAATCCTCCACCTTGCCGTTTCCCTTGTACTTCATAGTTATGCCGCTGAGGAAAATCGCAAACGGGTCGTTGAACTCCTCGTACTCAATTTCCACCTCACCGCTTATCGGCCGTCCGTAAGCATCCATAAACGCCATGGGCGGAATGTCGATCAGCGTACCGCTGGCGGTTTCAATACACGAACCCTCATCGGCATTGATGCTGAACTTCTCCGCATCGGGATTGACCGTTGGCAGCGGCCTATCGAACACCGATTCATCATACATGCCAGCGAAGCCCTCATCCTCCAACTTGCCCACGTTGCTGATGTGGATGTCCACGCGTCTGTTCTTGGCCAAACTCGCCTCATCCGTAGCGCCATCGTCACACACTTCTCCTTCGTACTCGAAAATGATGTTGTATGGCATGATTCCCGAAAGCAGCAGATGGTTCACCACGGCCTTGGTCCTGCGCTTGGCCAACTGGCGGTTGTATTCCTCCGAGCCTTTGGAGTCGGTAAATCCGACCACCGAAAAGCGCAGCTCGTCCGAGTTGGGATGCTGCGCAATGTCATTGAGCATCGCCATTTCGGGCATGTGCGGCACATCGCTGTTCTTATCGAAGTAAACAGAAAGATCGACCGTGTTCTGCGCAAAAGCAGACGTGGTGACCATCAGCAGAGAGACAAGCAACTTTTTCATCGGGGACGGGTTTTAGACATTCTTACCGTACATCATAAAAACTGCCAATGCTTTCTGCTTATTGCTCATAGAAAAGGTTTTGAGACATTTTTGATGGCGATGAAGCGAGGGGATGAAGCACGATACGCCAGAATAGACCGTCACCCTGAACTGGTTTCAGGGTCTTTATTAAATAGATGCTGAAACAAGTTCAGCATGACGGCAAATTGTTTCGAATTTGAGTTTTTAGAGTTTCGTGCTTTGACCTCGTTTGGGTTAACTTTAACGCCCTTTTGATTCCGCAGGAGACCATAGCGCAGATATTCGAGACCGCCCGTGTAGAGGAGGTTGTGGGCGATTTTGTGCACCTGAAAAAGAAGGGCGCCAATCTGTGGGGCAATTGCCCTTTCCATAACGAGAAAACGCCTTCGTTCAGCGTGTCGCCCGCCAAGGGGATTTACAAGTGTTTCGGTTGTGGCGAAGGAGGAAACTCCGTCAATTTCATCATGAAACACGAGCAGATGACCTACCCAGAGGCGCTGCGATATTTGGCCAAGAAGTACAACATTGAGATTGAGGAGGAAGAACAGACACCCGAACAGATGGCCGAGCAGAATGAGCGCGAAAGCCTCTATCTGGTTTTGGCGTTCTCGCAGCGTACGTTCACTTCCAACCTACTTAAAACAGAGGAAGGACAGGCTATCGGACTGAGCTACTTCAAAGAGCGTGGGTTCTCACAGGAAACCATCGAAAAATTCGACCTCGGTTATTGTTTCGACCGCTACGATGCGTTCGGCAACAAGGCGCTGGAAGAGCAGTACAACAAGAAATACCTCATCGATTCCGGGCTTTGCTTGGAGCGTGATGGCAAGCTGCTCGACCGATTCAAAGGCCGTGTCATGTTCCCGATTCACAATCTTTCGGGGCGTGTGATCGCGTTCGGTGGCCGCACGCTGCGCAGCGATAAGAAGGTTGCCAAGTACATCAACAGTCCCGAAACGGACGTGTACCACAAGAGCAAGATCGTTTACGGCATCTATCAGGCCAAGGCCGAGATCATCAAGCAGGACAACTGTTTCATGGTGGAAGGCTACACCGATGTGATCTCGCTGCATCAGGCGGGCATCCACAACGTGGTGGCCAGTTCCGGGACCAGTCTCACCGTGGAGCAGATCCGCCTCATTAAACGCTACACGAACAACCTCACCATCATGTACGATGGCGATGACGCGGGTATCAAAGCGTCATTCCGCGGAATCGACCTTGTGCTGGAAGAAGGCATGAACGTGCGCACGGTGCTTTTCCCCGATGGCGAAGACCCCGATTCGTACAGCAAGAAGCTGGATGAGGTGGAATTCAGCGAATTCATTGCGCAGAACCAGAAGGATTTCATTCAGTTCAAGGCGCAACTGCTGGCCGAAGAGGCCAAAGGCGACCCGATAAAAACGGCTGGGCTCATCAAGGACATCATCAGTTCCATTGCGCTCATCCCCGACCCCATTACGCGCAATCTCTACATCCGCGAGTGCAGCACCATCATGGACATGGACGAGGAAGTGCTGATGATGGAATTGAACCGTTCGCGCAGAAAGAATTGGAGCGAAAAACAGCGCAAGGCCGATCTGGATGCAGGTCGCGAACCAACGCCTGCGGTGGAGGAAATGCCTGCGTTCACGCGCAAATCCAATCAGGAACTGAAGAAGCGCGATGCGGATTTTCAGGAGCGCGACATCATCCGCATTCTGATGCTTTACAGCGAGAAGAACATTGAGTTTGATGTGTGGGATGAGGACGAGGAAAAGGTGATCGACCGCGAGGAAGTGAACGTGGTGGATTTTGTGATCACCGAGTTGGTGGAGGATGAAATTACGTTCGACAATCCGCTGTACGACACCGTTTTCAAGGAGATTGCCAGCATGTTGGAAAAGGAACAAATACCAACGGAACAGCATTTCATCAACCACCCGAACCCCGAAATTTCTGCCTTGGCGGTGAACTTCTTTGCTCAACCGCATACCGTCAGCGAACGGTGGAAAGAGCACAACGTTTTCGTAACCCGCGAAGAAGACGTGCTGAAGCGCTCCATCCTTTCATCACTCAACGTGCTGAAGCTGCGCAAGCTCGAAAAGATGATCAACGAGACCCGCGAACTGATGAAGAAAGCGGAAGAGGAACAACTGCTCCTACTCATGGAAAAACTGAACCGTCAGTTGGCGGTCAGAAAGGTGTTGGCCAAGGAGATCGGTTCAACGGTTTTGAAGTGAAATCGACCATCTTTCTTGAAGATAACCCGATCAAATTCAAACTTGATTCAATCATCATTCGAAATAATCAAAACATATTTTCGAATATTTCGTTTATTTGACATAAACTTTTGAGCCGTCACAGTCATGAAAACGTATGATCAAATAGAACGCCCATCCAAAGCCGTGCAAGAATCTGCCATGGAATCTTACAGCGCGCTGGAAGCAATTCTTGGAGAGTTGAATGCGCAGGATGAACAAGTGGAAATTGAAATCGAGGAAACACAGGAGAAGATTAAAATTCCCTTGATGGCTTTGAAAATGCTTGCACACATCCTAAAGGTGACGGGCGAAGGCCAACCGATTTCAATCGTTCCTATCGCAACCGAAATAACCACGCAAGCTGCTGCCGAAATAATCGGTTGTTCACGACCGCACTTGGTGAAACTGCTCGAAGAAGGCGAAATTCCTTTCACAAAGGTTGGCAAGCATCGCAGAATCAAATACGAAGATGTGATGGGTTACAAGAAGAAGATGAAGGAGAAGCAGCGGAATCTGCTGATCGACCTTATGAGATCGGACGAAGAATCGGGTCTGTATGATTCATAGTGTTCGATTTACGTGTGTGCTGGATACGAATGTTATCTACCCGATCACCATTCGTGACCTACTTTTCTGGTTCGCCCATTACGACCTGTTCACACCCAAATGGAGCGCGCACATTTTTGATGAATGGGAAAATGTGATGCAACGGAAAGGCGTTTCCGAAGCAGAAATTGCCAAACGGGTAAGCATTGCAAACCAAGCATTTCCTGATGCCTTGGTTACTAAATATGAGGGATTGATCGCAGTTTTGAATCTACCTGACGAGAAAGATCGACATGTATTGGCTGCTGCTATCAAGACCAATGCGAACATCATTGTAACCAACAACCTCAAGCATTTTCCCGAAGAGTATCTTTCGAGTTACGGACTTTCTGCCAAAAGCGCGGATGATTTTCTGACCGACCTGATAGACCTCAACCACGAAACAGCCCTGAAAGCCTTCAAGGAAATGGTGTTTCACAGACGCAATCCCGACATGGATGAATTTGAAGTGCTTGACCAACTCCGAGCGAATGGCCTGAAAGACACGGCCAATTATCTCCACTCACTTCTGTAAAACTGAACCGTCAATTGGCGGTCAGAAAAGTATTGGTCAAGGAAATCGGGTCAACGGTTTTGAAGTAATCTCACTTCAAACTTATTTTTCGGATATAATCTTTAAGATCCGTTCCGTCATAATAAACAGACTTGCTGAAGTTCTTTCTGATTCGCCCCAACTTAAATAGGTTAAAATTTGCGGTCAACAACACCAATCGTTTAGTCTCTTTTACCTGATCGTATTTATTCGTGATGACATTTAGATACGTGAAGTAAGACTCATACTCGCTAAACAGAGCTAACCCGTATAAGAACGGAATTAGCAGCACCGTCAAGAGTACCGGAAGGAAGAAGTCGAAAAGGGTTTCAAAACGAAAGAAGCTACCAGAGTCGGTAACTGTTTTATAAGCAGTAAAGCAAATAATCATCAGACCGAAGATGGCGAGCAGATTATAAAGTTGCTTGGACAATGCAGCATACTCTGTCTTAGTCTCGGCTACGGCCTGCATAAGACTCAAAAAAATAATGAATGGTATAAGGACAAGTTCAACGGTCAGACTGAAACTGTAGAAATTAACCACAAATTCCAAGATGGCAGTCCATTTCAAACCATCTAAGATTACTCCACTGAAATAAGCCGAATCTTTCTTTTTTGTATTGAAAATCGAAATAATGGCAACCGAGAAAGTCCAGAAGAGCACATCTTTTGCTTGAGCCAAACCCCATATTTCAGAAGAGTACAACCAATGCAACATCACTCCGAGATAAGAGAATAGTATTGCGTAAATAACCAAGAAGGTTCTACCAAAAAGAATTTTCACAATATCCCAAATCGACTCTCGAATAGACTTTGATGCGAGCATTAAGAGGAGTGCTCCAGCAATCCAAATCAGAACTGAAATCTCACGATTACTGAGAGCATCAAAAATTGCTTCGAGAAATGAAGTTGCTGAATCCAACGTCTAGGTCTTGTGCCAAAACTTAATATCCTTCACATTCAACTGAAGATAAACCTTGTCTTTCCAATGGTTTTCTTCAATCGTGTACGCCATATCAAAGGGTTTTCCTTCGGCCAGTTGCGGATAGAGTTGTCCCATTTTAAAGGCAACGGCCTGTAGCATCAGATGCTTTACGCCATGCTGCGCAGGTTTGAACCGCAAATGCGAATCGTCCGCGCCCATGGTGCGCACATCTTCCGCCACCAGATTCCGAGAAACAAACACCGGATTCATGTTTCCTGGCCCGAAGGGCGCAAACTGCTTGAGCAACGACATGAATTTGGGTGTGATGCGGTCGAGGTCGATCTCGAGGTCAATTTCCAGTTTGGGCGTGAGCATGTGTTCCTGAATGCGGTCGGCAACCACTTCCTCAAACCGTTGTCGGAATGCATCCACATTCTCTAAGCTCAAACTCATACCGGCCGCGTACTTGTGCCCACCGAACTGCTCCAGAAGGTCTTCGCAGGCGGCAAGCGCTTCGTGAATGTCAAAATCGTGCACCGAACGTGCCGAACCCGTGGCCTTTCCTTCCGATTCGCACAGCACAATGGTCGGTTTGTAATGCTTCTCAATGAGCCGTGAAGCCACAATGCCCACCACGCCTTTGTGCCAATCGGGGTTGAACACCACCGTGCTTCTGGAAGTGCTGTAGAAATCATCCGTTTGCAGGATTTCCAGCGCGCCTTCGGTCACCGTCTTATCCAAGTCTCTGCGCTCGGTATTGTACTTGGAAATCTCTGCCGAGAACTCCAACGCTTCGTTCAGATCATCCGAAATGAGCAGTTCCACCGCGCGCTTTCCAGAAGCGATACGACCAGCCGCGTTGATGCGTGGCGCAATGGTAAAGACCACATCGCTGATGGTCATTTCACGGTTCATTTTGGTGTATTCGAGGAGCGCACGGATTCCCGTTGACGGCTCCTGATTGATCTTCTGCAATCCGAAAGCTGTGAGAACACGATTCTCGCCCGTAATCGGAACTATATCAGCCGCAATGGCCACCGCCACCAGATCCAATCGTGAAGCCAGTCGGTCGAAGTCAGAATTGTTCTTTTCGCAATACGCTTGCAGCAGTTTGAAGCCGACTCCACAACCGCATAATTCCTTGTACGGATAGTTGCAGCCTTCTTGCTTCGCATCCAAAATGGCGTAAGCCGCTGGCAGTTCTGAACCTGGTAAATGGTGATCGCAAATGATGATATCGATGCCCAACTCATTCGCATACGCCACTTTCTCAATGGCGCGAATACCGCAGTCTAAAGTGATAATGAGCGAAATGCCATTTTCCTTGGCGAAATCAATTCCAGCAATGGAAAGTCCGTAACCTTCCGTGTAGCGGTCTGGAATGTAGAAATCGACCTGTCCGAGCTCTTTCAGAAAGCTGTAAACCAGCGCGACCGAAGTGGTTCCATCCACATCATAATCGCCATAAATAAGAATCTTCTCCCCGTTTCCCAAGGCCTCTTCCAACCGCGAAACCGCCTTGTCCATATCCTTCATCAGAAATGGGTCGTGCAGGTCCTCCAACGTTGGTCGGAAAAACGCTTTGGCCTCATCAAAATCGGTAATACCGCGATTGATGAGCAGTTGCGCCACATCTTCCTTCACGCCCAGTTGGTCGCACAGATTCCGAACCAACGATGGGTCGGGCAGGTCAGCATATTTCCATTCGGTTTCAAGCATGCCCTTAATTTAAAACAAAAAGCCCCGTGTCGCTTGGCACGGGACTTTTTCGTCACCCTGAATTTATTTCAGGGTCTATTTAGATGCTGAATCCGCCTCGGGCGGACAGCATGACCAAATATCAAATCGTCATAATGTCTTTCTCCTTCTCTTCAACCAACGCATCTACCTTATTCGAATAAGTGGTCGTGAGTTCTTGAACGTCACCTTCAGCGCGTTTGGCAATGTCTTCCGACATTCCGTCTTTCTGAAGCTTCTTTATCTCATCGTTGGCGTCCTTACGCGCATTTCTGATGGAAACCTTTGCCTGCTCGGCTACGGCTCGCGCTTGCTTCACCAGATCGCGTCTGCGCTCTTCTGTCAACGGTGGAATGCTGATGCGTACCACTTTTCCATCGTTCATCGGATTGAAACCGAGATTTGCACGCATGATGCCTTTCTCAATTTCTTCAAGAATTCCTTTTTCGAATGGTTGAATCTGCAACGTTTTGGAATCTGGCGTGGTGGTGTTCGCCACATTCTTGAGCGGAGTCATGGAACCGTAATACTCCACCATCACGCTGGTAAGCATTTGAGGACTTGCCTTTCCCGCACGGATACGCGCCAACTCATGTTCCAAACGCTCAATGGCGTTCTCCATCCCTTCCTTAGTCGAATCGAAAATGAACTCTAACTCTTCTTCCATAATTGAAATTTGGTCGAAAATAGGGATTATGAATAAAGTTGTTGCACAGAGATGACCTGAGAAAAGGAGTTACACAGAGGCTTGAGGCTGCGTAATCTATCCTTCTACAAGCGTACCGACCGTTTCACCTGCCACAACACGAGAAAGGTTTCCGCCTTCATCCATGTTGAAAACGATGATCGGCAATTTGTTCTCGTTGCAAAGTGTGAATGCGGTCATGTCCATCACCTGAAGTCCTCGGTTGTAAACTTCATTGAAGCTGATGGTATCGAATTTCTCGGCTGTAGCGTCTTTCTCAGGGTCAGCCGTGTAGATTCCATCCACACGCGTTCCTTTCAGAATCACATCGGCTTCTACTTCGATGGCGCGCAGCGAAGCAGCCGAATCCGTAGTGAAATATGGATTTCCAGTTCCTGCACCGAAAATGACCACACGGCCTCTTTCCAAGTGACGAACTGCTCTTCTGCGAATGAACGGCTCTGCGATCTCATCCATCTTAATGGCAGACATAAGTCGTGTATCCAGGTTGATGTTCTCCAAAGCCGACTGAAGCGCCATGCTGTTGATCATCGTGGCCAACATGCCCATGTAATCGCCCTGTACGCGGTCCATACCGCCTTCTGCCGCCTGAATTCCTCGGAAGATGTTTCCACCACCGATTACGATGGCCAACTCAACACCAGATTCCACAATTTCTTTGATCTCCTGCGCGTACTGACCCAAACGATCATGGTCGATACCGAACTGCTTATCTCCCATCAACGATTCTCCGCTGAGTTTCAGGAGCACTCTCTTGTACTTCAAATTCATGCTACGATCTTAAAAAATTGTGGGCAAAAAAAAAGAGGATTTAAATCCTCTTTTTTCTGTTTTTATCAAGCTCCAAGCGAAAAACGCTTGAAATCTGTAACCGTCAATTCAGGGTCTCCGGTCTTCAAGTACTGAGCAACACTCAACTTGTTGTCCTTAATGAAGGCCTGCTCCATCAAGGTGTTCTCTTTGAAGAATTTACCCAAACGACCTTGAGCGATCTTCTCAGCCATATCAGCTGGCTTTCCTTCTTGGATGGCCAACTCTTTACCGATCTCAATTTCCTTGGCGATGACCTCATCAGAAACTGATTCTTTGTTCAAGGCAACCGGAGCCATGGCAGCAGCTTGCATTGCCACATCGCGTCCCATTTCCTCGAAACCAGCCTTGTTAAGTCCAACGATGGTTCCAACTCTGTTTCCAGGGTGATTGTAAGCAACAACAGTTGGAGCTTCAATCACCTCAAGTCCTGAAACCTGAACTTTTTCTCCCGTTTTACCAGTAAGCTCAGTAATAGCCTCAGCTACCGTTGTTCCGTTGTAAGAAGCTGCAACCAATGCATCAACTGTGGTCAAGTTGTTCTCGAAAGCAAGATCAACCAACGCGTTTGTGAAACCAACAAAATCATCGGTTTTCGCAACGAAGTCAGTTTCGCAGCTTAGGTTAAGAAGAATGGCCTTGTTGCCGTTCACCTTACCCAGAACCATTCCTTCAGCAGCATCGCGGTCAGAACGCTTTGCAGCAACTTTCTGTCCTTGCTTTCTAAGTAGGTCAATAGCAGCATCAAAATCGCCAGCAGCCTCAACAAGGGCTTTCTTGCAATCCATCATTCCTGCGCCTGTCTTCTGTCTTAGCTCGTTTACCTGAGCAGCAGTAATTTTCACTGTAGCTTCCACTTTAATTAGTTTTTAGTCATCGTCTCCGTTATCCGCAGCAACAGCTTTTACGCTTGCTGGAACTTCTTCCACTTCTCCTTCTTCCTCTTCTTCCTCAGCATCACTCGTTTTTCCTGCTTTTCTCTCAGCAAGACCTTCAGCAACTGCATCTGTCAATGCCTTCACGATCAACTCGATCGACTTGGCGGCATCGTCATTTCCAGGAATGGCGAAATCAACTTCTTTCGGATTTGCGTTGGTATCAACGATTGCGAAAGTTGGGATGTTCAACTTGTGTGCTTCGTTAACCGCAATGTGCTCCTTCACGATATCTACGATGAAGATCGCAGATGGTAGACGTGTAAGGTCAGCAATTGAACCAAGGTCACGCTCCAATTTCTCACGCTGACGCGTGATCATCAAACGCTCACGCTTCGACATGGTATCGAACGTTCCGTCAGTTGCCATTTTATCAATAGCAGCCATTTTACGGATCGCTTTACGGATAGTAGCGAAGTTGGTAAGCATACCTCCTGGCCATCTTTCAGTAACGTAAGGCATGTTTACACGACCTGCCTCGCGAGCAATGATTCCTTGCGCTTGCTTCTTTGTAGAAACGAAAAGGATCTTCTTTCCTGAACGCGCCATGTTTTTGATGGCCTTGCAAGCCTCGTCCAACTTGGCTGAGGTCTTGTTCAGGTCGATAATGTGCGTACCATTCTTCTCCATGAAGATGTAAGGCGCCATTGCCGGATTCCATTTTCTTTTCAAGTGTCCGAAATGAACACCTGATTCTAGCATTTCCTGTACTGTAGGTTGAGCCATTCGAATAATGTTGTTTGAAATATCTTCTTGATTAACGCTTGCTGAACTGGAATTTCTTCCTTGCCTTCTTCTGACCGAATTTCTTACGCTCAACCATACGTGGATCACGTGTCATCAGTCCGAATTTTTTCAATGCCGGCTTCACAGTTTCATCCTGCTTCACCAATGCTCTGGCAATTGCAAGCGAAATGGCCTCAGCCTGTCCGGTGATACCACCACCGTTCACATTCACTTTTACATCGTACTTACCATCAACTTCCAATACGTTGAATGGTCTTCTGATAGTATCCTGAAGGATTGACGTTGGGAAATACACTTTTGCGTCTTTTCCATTAACCAAAATTGCGCCCTTACCTGCTTTCAGGTAAACGCGTGCAACTGCGGTCTTTCTTCTTCCTAATGTGTTGATCACTTCCATCTAAATTCGGATATCAGTTAAGTGAAATAGTTCGTGGTTTCTGAGCCTCATGCGGATGGTTAGGTCCTGCATAGGCGTGAAGGTTACCGAAAAGCGCGCGGCCCAAACGGTTCTTAGGCAACATGCCTTTTACCGCTTTGGTCACCAACCCTGTTGGGTCTTTGGCCAAAACCTGATCTACGCTGCGCAAACGCTGTCCGCCAGGGTAACCTGTGTGGTGCATGTACTGCTTGCTTTCGCGCTTGTTGCCAGAAAGCTCCACCTTCTCTGCATTGATAACGATTACGTTATCACCACAATCAACGTGTGGAGTGAAATTGACTTTGTTCTTACCTCTCAGGTAGTAGGCAACGGTAGAAGCCAAACGGCCAAGGGTTTTTCCTTCGGCATCGATCACCACCCACTCTTTGTTTGCGGTGTTCTTGTTGGCTGAAATGGTCTTAAAGCTCGGTGCTTTCACTTCAAATTTGTTTTCAGTTTATCAAAGGAGCTTCCACTCCTCCCCGAATTTGGGGCTGCGAAGATATTACTAATTTCCAGAATGAACAATGGTTTGTAAATAAATCATTTCACCACGCCTAATTCTCGGCCAACGGAGGTGAATGCTTCCACTGCTTTATCCAAGTGATGCTGTTCGTGCGCAGCTGAAATTTGAACTCGGATCCGTGCCTGCCCTTTCCCAACAACGGGATAGAAGAACCCGATGGCGTAAATGCCTTTTTCCAACAGCTTATCGGCAAACTGCTGCGCATTTTACTGCACCATCAATGTCTTGGCATCCAGATTCTCGCCATCTCCTTCCAAGGTAATTATGTGCGCATCCGAATTATATCCCGATACCGTAATGACCTTACTTCCTGTACCTGCCGTTACCGTGAAATTGTCAACCTGCATCATGGTGCCCACATCAACCACCTTCAATTTGACCGTTGTAACTCCCGTGGTCTCGTAATACACCGTGGTGGTGGAACTGGCGGGATTGGGAGCAATACTGGTTATCAGCCCGTTGGTGACGGTTACGGTCACATCATCGTAATCCTTGTAACCATCGGCCTCGGCAATCGCTTCCAGCGTGTAGGTGGTGGTGGAACTCGGTGAAACATCCAACTGGTCTCCTGTACCAACTACTTCGCCCGCTTCGTTCAGCCAAAAGTAAAGGGCATCTTCACCGATGTCGGTGGCCGAAAGCGTAACGGTGTCACCCGAAAGGATCGTTTCATCACTTCCCGCATTGGCCGAGAACAGGTTTCTGGAAACCCGCTTGGTCTCGTAATGCTGCCCTGCGAGATTTTTACCGGGTTCAGAAGACAGATACTGACTCATGTGATACAGTCGGTCCATCGTGCCGGTCACCTGTTGTGTGAGAAAGGCGAATCCTACAAATGTTGGTACATAACCATCATCTGGAATTTCCAGACCACTGATGGTCGCATTGTCTGAGGAGACCTTGAATGTCACCGAATCCAATTGGGCAAGACCCGATAAGGTGGCATTGTCCAATGCGCTGACCACATCAAAGCCTGAAGATGGTGTACCGAAACTCACAATGATCTCAGCCTCATCGCGTATATCCGTCTCCTTGCCTTCACTGTCGGTATCGAATGCAAGATCGAAATCATCGGTGCTGCTGCTGTTGTTATCTACATACACCCAGCCGCCCACATAGGGTTTTCCTCCTATTGTCTGCACCACTATACCAGCAAAGTTCAGGTCGAGCACATGGGCGTTGAACATCGCAACATTGTTGTTGTAATGGATCCAGTTGGTGATGTTGAGCGTATCGGGAGTATGGATCGGGTCAACGGTCACGTTCTCGATACGTGCGAGAAGGCATGAGTACCAGTTGTTCACGGTATCGGGATGGATGGTGTCCATGGCCCAGTCCCATTCTATCTCAACGATGCCGCTGTCGCCTTTCGCAATGCTCGGTATAATGCCATATCCCACTTGGTAACCGAACTGAGATGGAACGGGGTTGCCCCAGTAGCCCGCTTCCCATGAATCGCCCGAACCCCGGAACGTGGTGTAAACCCGAAGGGTGTCACTCCCATCAGAGGTGGAACAGCCACGGTTGCGCACCTGAGCATAGATGAATGATGAGGAGTCCGGGTCATAATGGGGCGACTCATTAACGAGGTCATCCCACGTATAGCTGCCTGTCTCCTGCGTGTTCTGCACCTTCACATCCGGGCAGTGATCGAAGAACCACCCAAAGGGGCTCCATGGTTCATCTCCAATGTCCTCATCATAATCTTTCATCCAGAGGTCGGTCTGCGCCAGACCATTGTAGGTAACCGTCCAAGAAATGGTGTCTCTATGATTCAATGAATGGTATGCTTCTCTGACAAGTCGAGTATCTGCCGTAAATACGGGACCCAAAGGGTTATTTGAATCATCATAACCCGTAATGTCGAATATTTCTACAGAGATGATATTTTCTCCAACTACCAAGTTTGTATCCGAACAATCGAATTGCCAAGTAAAATCCGTTGTGCCTCCATCAGCACCACTGCCAAGGATTGTTTCAGCAGGTTGTCCATTAACATACCACGTTACCTGCATATAACTGGGGTCGGTGTCTATTATTGCGGGGTCGAAAACAAGGCTTGAGCTAGCCTGATGTGTCAGATTCGTATCGGGCGATATATCATTTCGGTCGTATGGCTTAATTGAAGCGTGAATCATTTCTATTATTCCTTCCTTACAAACTGCACAGTACGGGCTCGTCACATTCTCCATCTTACATGTCTCATTCTGTGTAGGCCTAAAAACTGTATCGGGACCTGATACCACGGCATTGGCAAAATTGTTAACATCAATCATTGGTGTTGGAACTGGGTAATCTCCATCTTGCCACTCACCCCATCTCAATGACGGGTCACTATCGTCAACCGTCCGATTAGCAGCTTCGTTGACACCACCGATTTCGGTCATGTCAAACCAGTACTCATCTAGAACTTCACCGAGCATGTGACCGAACTCATGTAAGCATAGGTCTGCAGAATACTTTAGCGCTGGTCCCCAAGTATCATACGAATAAGAAAATCTAGCAGTGGTCAGAATTCCAACTCCGTTGGATACATCCCAATCACCGCCACCGCCCCACTCAGACCATGGAGGCGTAGCCTCTGACGCTGGCTGAGATGTTAATGTATTTACACAGAGAATTATCTCCAATGGAGATGTCGTATCACCACCGAACATTTCCAGTTGCACTTCATCAAGCACCCATTCCGGATCAATTGGGAACAGTAATCTATGCGTAACCGTATCGTAATCATATACGGATCCGAAATAGTTATTCACCGGTGGTTGGCAAGTATACCCCGGTAAGGTATGAGTACAATTGGGATAAAAGCGACAACCCGCTCCTGTAAGTCCATTTGTGTCCACGGACTCAACCCAAACCCAATAGATGTTGAAATAGTCTCTGTAACGGTTGAGTGGAATTGTATTTGGCTGCTGTATACTGGGGTCATCATCAAACATTCTTTGTACAATCGCATCCACATGGGCAAGAAAATAGGATGTATCATTGGTCGCATTGCCTGTATAACCTTCGGCCAAAAAGACCAGATTGATTCTGTTTTCACACAATTGATATGGTGTTCCATAATTTTCTGAATCAGCGAAGATTGTATAATTGCCGACTTGAATTTGACCGACACACTGGAGACTGGCAAATAGGAAAAGTGGTAGAAAATGTACAATAGATTTCATAGTGATGGGAGCTAAACGTCAATAAATAATAATCGGGAATGAGTAACTATTGGATTCTGTGTTCACGGTGCAGATGAAGGTTCCATATCTGACATCCAAGTAAATTTCACAATATTGACCATCGGGGCAGCTACCACTTTGAACAACCCGTCCAAACTGATCCACTACACGGTATATTCCTCTTTCATGCGAATCTCCAAAGTCTATGACAAATTGGCCAGTAGAGGGGTTAGGATAAACGGCTAAGATTGCTGAGTCCATTTCGGTTAAAACATTAACCGATATGTCAGGCTGAGACCATTTCAGAACAAAAATGTCGTAATTTCGCCAATAAGTACCACCCCAATCAATATTGAACGTATCAGCTGGAGAAGGATCAACATCAACAGTACCAATGAAACCAGATGAAATGTAAATGTTGTTTGAATCATCCACTTCCATTGACAGTTGCTCATGGTGAAATGGTTTGAGATAGCCAACCGACCTTGCCCAATCAAGCGAGTTATCTGGACGTAGTCGTAGGAATGTGGCACCAACAAAGTCAGTTGAATCAGGGACGTAGAACTCAGGTCCGGGATCAATATCCACTACACTTGGTAGTTCAATGGCCAGCACAAGACCCTCGTCTTGTTCATATTGCAGGTTATAGAAATAGGAATCGATACTTCCCCCCCAAATAAAGCCGCCATCCATGTTTAGTTTAACAATGTAGAAACCATAAATCCCATTGTTGCTTACAAAAAATTGACTGATAGGTGATGGGTCAATGTCAACAGTAACCTCATTACCAGTTGCAAATTCACAGGCAATGGCGATAGAGCCTCCTGAGTGAAGGGTCATTGAGGTTTTGCCACCCGTTGGTAGTTGTTTTGCCCAATGGAAATTCAGGTCAGAGTCATACTTTACAACAAACGTGCTCAATGCCACAGTATCAACCATACCAATCATTTCAAATACTCCTAATCCAAGGTCAAAGTCAAATGTGTCGGTAAATGTTCCGACCAATAGAAGGTTATCAAATGCATCAGTTTCGATATCAGACACAATGGCATATCCGGTCGGACTTCCCATTTGCTTCACCCATAACAATTCACCATCACCATTGAACTTTTGGATAAATCCAGACTGGGTTCCATCAGCCAAAAGCCACGAACTATTGGCGGGTGAAGGGTCAAAATCGACAGAATCTTGAAATGAACCTGCTACATATAAATTTCCGTCTGAATCCACCTCAGCGTCACTTACGTACTCCGACATGGTTCCGCCAAAGGAATGAGCCCAAATAAAATTTCCCTCTGGGTCGAGCTTTATTACAGCGTAGTCAAACTCCCAACCGCTTTCTGAAAAGGGACTTGTTCGATATATGTAATTAACACCCGGTCCGGGGTCAACATCTACAGAGTCGCTCATGAACCCAACGACTAAGAACAAATTGCCTACAGAATCTGCTTTCACAGCACCACCTATTGGCGAAGCATTATCAAAAGGTGCTGGTGGAGAAATTGAGCCATCCGGTAGGTTGCCACCAAATTGTGCTGCCCATTGAAAATTACCGGAGGAGTCCAGTTTTTGGATAAAAATATCGGTGTAAGTAAAATCTGTTTCCAAGAGATACTCAGAAGGACCTGGATCCATGTCTACTATACCAAGGAAGTAACCCATTGTAATGACACTTCCTTCGTCATCGACTGTCATGGCGTACGAATCCATTTCACGCTCACCATTTACCATGACCCCCACCCATTCTAATGCTGGCCCTTGTGCCCAGACGCTATAGTTGCTTGTTTTGAAAAACGTAAACATTATTAGCACCAATGGCCGAATCAGAAATGTATATCGGTCTAATAAATAATACATCTACCACTTAGTTGAATTGGTTGTCTTACTTCAACATTTACCTGATCCTCCGCAATACACCCCATTTCATTAGTCGTTTCAATTTGATACTCCAAGTTGTATTTCGGATTCACAAGCGGATTAGAAACTGTTGTGTCATCAATATTGTAATTCGGGATCCACACGTAAGTATATTCGTAACTATCGGTTTTGCCTAATCGGGTAGTCCAACCCGAATAAATTATTTCGTACGTCTCCCTATAAAGGATTGATTCCGATATTTCATAGCTTAATAGGCTTTTTGATTATTTCCCACGCTTTTTCTTTCCCTATTGCAGATGCTGGCGACTCTGCATACGAAACAAATATTTCGTTTTGTTT
>WGMW01000010.1 GCA_016124845.1 Flavobacteriales bacterium | reverse complement strand
CATGGTCTGTCCCCGCCCCGAAGGTGATCCATTGGGAACCGTCATGCACCTGGAAGTTGGTACCGTCCCATCGCATGGAACCTGCCACCCCGTTGGAGGTGCTGCCGATACGCAGACCGCCCGCGACATCAAGCTTCTGTACAGGGGTCGATACGTCCACCCCTACGTTCTGAGCAAACAACTGGGGCACAGAGAATAATACTGTAATAGTAATAAGGTAAAATCTATTCATTATCGATTGAATTCACGAAATTCTAAATAAATTGAAACAAAAGTATAAAAATATAACTAATGTGTCATTAAAGTGTATAATGTTGAAAGCATTTAGGTGTAACATAAGTATTATTTATAACTGAATTGATGTTTGAACATGGCAAGGAATAAAATGATAATTGGAGTTCAGTATTTGATCCTTTAATCAAATAATAGTGAGTCTTTAGTTAAACAAGATTGTTTCTCTATAATGCTGAAAAAGCTATAGAGAGTGGTTCAATAAAGAAAATGACGAACAACGATTCGATTAAAGGTGGTTTTGCAACCAATCCAAAACCCGTTGGTCTACCCGCTGCTTGTAGATGTTATTCGGGCCGTAAACATTATGGGTTCCCTGAATAGGGATGATTGTGTCGGTGATGACACCATTTACCATCAGGGTGTCAAACATGGCAACTCCCTGCTCCTCCGGAACGAGGTCGTCCATTCCGCCATAGATGAGTAACGTGGGACAATCAGACCAGTTGAAAAGTGGGCTTGCTTCGGCATAAAGCGAAGAATCTTCTTCATACGTAGCACCGATGAGTTGTTCCAATGTCCAACTGAGGTTGTAATTGGCAGCGTATTGACGGAACAGTGAATCCGTCAGGTCGGTAGGGCCTACATTCGAGATCACCGTTTGCACGAGGTTCTGTTCATCGAAGACATGTGCATACAAGAGTGCCAAATGGCCTCCTGCACTGTATCCCATCAGCGCAAAGCGCGATGAACCGATTTTCCAGCCATCAGCGTGAGCTACAATATGATTCAGCGCATTTCCCACGTCTTCCATCTGCTTATGGTAGTCGCCACATGCGTAGCGGTAATTCATACTGGCAACGGCATATCCGGCCTCTAAAAGCTGATTTCGGACATCTTTGAGTTCAGCGCCACCCTTATCGCCTGCCACCCAAGCACCACCATGTATAAGCATAACGGTTTTGGTGGATGTATCGCGGACATCGGGCAGATACATGTCGAGTTTGTTCCGTTGATCAGGGCCATAGCTTTCGTTCAAGTGAACATCCGTTCCTTTTGGCAGAAGGTGAAAACAGCCGACCAGTAAAACAGTGACCGAAACAAGTAAAATGAGAGCAGGACGCAGTTTAAGCATCCCCTAATTTAAAAAGGACTTACGCCAATACCAATTGAAATGGGTGTGGCCTCGGTTCCTTTGCCTTTTACAAAAAGTGGCGTGAGTGAGTAGAAGAAGCTAACGTAGTAATTCGCGTAGCCGATGCGGGCAGAAACTCCGTATCGGAATTTTGTCAGGTTGGGAATGTCGTAGGTTTTCACCTTACGGCCGAAATTGACACCCTGATAATAGTAGTCTTCATCTACCTTGGTCTTGGTGTGGCTCTGCACCAACCAACCGATCTTGAAACCGATGGCTGCCGTGAGTTTCTTCCTGTCTGCTGGGGATTTTGAACGGAATCGGACCTCAAATGGAATGTCGATGAAATTGGTAGAGATCTTATTCACCGTGATCTTCTGGCCATCGAAGAACTTCGGGTCGAGCATGGTGTAGGAGTGCGTTTCCGTGTTCGCTCGACCATTGTCCTTCACCTGATATTCAATTGGGAAGGCTTCCATTTGAATGTTGTGCGAATTGAACCCCACGCCCAAACCGAGACTGAAAGTGCTTTTGGCGATCACGTAGTCGTAAAGTACGGCCACGTCCACGCCCCGCGAAGCAAACCATTTGGGTTTGACGGTCGATGGCGTGTTCAGCCAGCTATCGAAATTGAAGTTGAGCAGCACCATTTCGCGCGTGGATGGCATGCGTCTTTTCTTCTTCGGCTTTTCATCCGCCACGGTCTGGTCAGTATTCTGAGCAAAGGATGCTCCGAAACTGAGTGTTAGGAAAAGCGCAAGTAGAAGCTTCTTCATGTGTTCAATTGGCGCGGCAAATATAGATGAAGCCGCTCGTTACTGCGTTTCGTTCGGGTTCCACTCCAGCTCGAAGTTCCAATTCTGCCGCACTTCCGCTCCCTGCTGGATGATCTTGATGGGTTCTGGCTGGCGCTTTTCCGAATAACGGCCGCTATCCCATTTACCATTTCTGTTGAGATCGGTAACCACCTGAAGATTGTACTTGCCGGGATCGAGTTTCTCGAACATGATGGTTTCCTTTTTAGAGATGGCGCGACCATCGAGAATCACGTTGGAAGAATTGAGCAACTCCACCAACAGTTGAGTTTGCGGTTGTTCGGTGATCTTCAAACTGAGCTCACCGAACATTTCCTTGTCCGTGCCTTTGAAACTGGTTTCGATGCTGTCGTTTTGAAGTCCGTAGAGATCGGTGAAAGCGCTATCGAGTACCAAAAGGCGGTAATTATGGTCCTTTTTCCAGGGATAGCGGATGCTGAATTTGCGCAGGGCGGCATCGCGCGCTTCGATATCATACATCACCCGCACCGAATCTTCATACAGTTTCACTCTTGAAAGGTCGGTTCCGATGACGGGATGATTCCAAACCAAAGTAAGTGCACCACCCGGTTTTGGCGAACGTCCGGCAGGAGGTTGGAATTGGGCGGTGAGCGCAAACTTTTCGCCCTGTAGTTTCTTGGCGCCTTTTCCCTTGGAGGTATGTTTCACTTCAACCTCATTCGTTCGCGGTTTCATGGTCAGTTCCACCGTATCTCGTGGGTGGTTGTCTGCGGTCACCAACAGCTTCATGGTGTCTGGCACCACATCGGTAGTCCAGACGTTTATCGTATCGCGGTAAGCGCTGAAATCCTCCAAATTCCATTGCTTCTTGAACTCAACGCCATCTATTTTGATTTCGAAATCCTCTACAGGTCGATTGTAAATGAAAACCAGCTTGCCATAATAATCGCAGTAACCCTTTTTAAGGAATTGTGTCGTGTCTTCTTCCACGAACATGCGCATCTCATACGAAGGAATCGCTTTTCCACCAGACTTTTTAAGCGAACTCAACGTGTCCGTTGGGATGGAATCGACCTTCAGAGAATCGGTTGCGGTTGTGTCTGCCGCAACAGGCACTGGCGGAGTAAAAGGCAGAATGAGCGAGTCGATGAATCCGATCTTCTCGGTCGGGACATCGAACCGATAGTTGGCGTTTTCATCTTTCAGAGCGAAGATCTTGAACGGCCGGTCCGCCACGTTCTTGATGTGGAACGTGCCGTCCTCCAGCGTTCGCGTGAAGTAATCCGGAATTGTATCCAGCGGCAGCGAATCGTTATTGTTTTTGTAAAGCATGACGAGCGCATCCGGTTCAGGGTCTCCGGTCAGCGCATCGATCAATCGTCCTTTCACCTGCATGCTATCGAGATGCGCACCGGTGCTGAAAACGTAGGTGTAGTTTTCAAGAAAGTTGCCCTCGTTGTTGTCGGCAATGGCCTCACCGAAGTTGATGGTGTAAGTCGTGTTCGGAGCCAGTTCCTGCTGAAATTTCACCACCAACGATTTCTGCTTCAGCTGGTAAGTGGGAGGTTGCAGCATAGGTGGCGAGATGACCACTTGCTCTGAGGTTGATTTCAACTGAATGAACTCATCGAAGAAAATGATGATCTGCTTGGCATTGAAATCGGGGGAAAGGTTGGCTGGAATTTCCTTCAGGATCTTCGGGGGCGTTTCATCCTTCGGGCCGCCCGTTGGTGCTACCTGCTGAGCACAACCGAACAGCATCAGAATGGCTATGTAGCGCAGCGTTCTTCTCATCCGAAAAATGGAATTAGAAGCTTTGCGATCGGTTCCAGACCGAGCTTGTCCACCTCACTGAAATCATCCAATCTGTCGCTGTCCACATCCAGAACGGCAACTACGGTTTCATTGGAAATGATCGGAACTACGATCTCGGAACGGGATGCGGAACTGCATGCGATGTGGCCTGGAAATTCATCCACATTCGGAACGATAACGGTCTTTTTCTTCTTCCACGAAGTGCCGCAAACACCTTTTCCAAAACGGATTCGCGTGCAGGCAATGTCGCCCTGAAAGGGCCCGAGCACCAGTTCTCGGCCATCGACCAAATAAAACCCCACCCAAAAGAACCCGAATGTTTGGCGCAATGCGGCAGCCACGTTGGCGAGATTGGCCACAAGTGATGGCTCACCTTCTACAAGTACTTCTATTTGCGGAAGGAGTTGGTCGTACATTTCCTTGCGGTTGGCCGAGGCCGTTATTTTCAATTCCTCTGCCATCAGTTCGCAATAAAATCAGAAAGGATTCGGAGACATTTTTCGGGAGCTTCCAAATGTCCCATGTGGCCGATGTTGCTCACCACCTGAAGCGAAATATTTGAATTCAGCGCAGCTAATTTCTCTACACTTTCGGTCGGGATCACCGAATCCAGTTCGCCATGCAGGATCAATTTTGGGAAAGATATACTCTTGAGGATGGCTGAGCGGTCCTTCCGTTCCATCATGCCGCGGATGTTAGCAACAATTCCCTGCTCAGTAAAACCATTCGCAATGTCAATAATGTCTTGGATCTCATCTTTCAGTTCTGTTCGCGAATGCTCGGCAAACAGCGAAGGGATGACGGTTCGCACATAAACACCCTTGTTTCGTTTCACAAGGTCGATCACGCGCTCGCGGTCTTTCTTGCGTTCTTCAGAATCGGGGTAAGCGGTAGAATGGAACAGAACTAATTTTTGGATTTTGGCTGGAAGCAGCTCGGCCAACGCCAACGCCACATAACCGCCCATCGAATGACCGACAACCGTGAAGCTTTCCACAGTCTCCGTATCAAGCACCGCAGCCACGGCCGCAGCGTGGTCTTCCATGGAATGCACGTAACCGATACTTCCCGTTTCGCCTTGCCCAAGAAGATCCACCGCAATTACGTTGTAGTTCTTGCTTAACTCATCAGCGTAATTGTTCCACATGCCGCGCTCTTCCAAAAAACCATGTAACAGCAGCACGGTTTCGCCAACGCTACGTTGTGAATAAACCACATCAACACCTTTATGCCGTACCGACTTTCGCAACCTAATTTTGTGAGGCCGTCAAAAGTACATACTACGCACAACAACCGCCCGTTCTAAGTATCTGACCAACCAGCCATGAAACGTTTCCTTCCAATTGTTATCGCCCTATTCATCATTTCGTTTACCGAAGAAGCGAATGCCCAAGGCAAGTTGGGGGTGTTTGTTGGGGTAGGAACCATGTTTTACAGTGGCGACCTTCAGGAGCATCTGTGGCCGCATCCGGCCACCATGCGCTGGACGGTGGATGCAGGGCTTCATTGGCAGATCACCAGACGTTGGGGGCTGCAACTCAACTATACGCTGGGCGAGATAACCGCGAGCGACCAATTTGCTGCGGCTGCTTGGAGGAAAAACCGTGACCTGCGTTTCCGTTCGCTGGTGCATGAGATCGGTCTTCGTGGCACGTTCGACATTCTGCCAAACGATAAATGGAAGTTCCTGCCATACATCACCGCAGGGGTAAGTGCGTTGAATTTTGAACCTAAACGCGATGGCGTGGCGCTACGTCCGCTTCAGACCGAAGGTGTCGCATATTCCAATTGGACGGTCAGCATCCCAACAGGACTTGGCTTGAAATACCAGATCAACTGCCGTTGGGGGCTGAAGGGCGAGGTGCTTTACCATTGGACCATAACCGATTACTTGGATGATGTGAGCGGAAACTACATTGCTCCTACCGGAGACGCCAATAGGGACTTTTACAGCGATCCCGGAAGCGTCTCAACACCTGGCAAAATGCGCGGAAACCCGAAGTTCAAAGATGGATTCTTTGATGTGAATGTGGGGGTTGTGTTTTACTTCGTTGGCTGCGGTAGCAACAGGAAAGGTGGTCTCATCGAAGACTGCGAAAAGATGTACAAGGATGTGGACATGGAGAAGTTGAAGGACATGTACGGGCAGTGATCAGGCAACGACCCGCAACGCAGTTTTTATCGCCCCAACCGTTTGCTCAATATGCTCATCATTCACAATTCCCATGTGGCCAACGCGGAAATATTGGGTTTTGTGTGATGGTAGCAGACCACCAGCGATAACCACTCCGTTCTCCCCCACCTTTCCTAAGAATTCACCTCCAATTACCCCTTCAGGATAATAAGGGGCTGAAAGGGTATTGGCCGTTATTTCTTCCGATTTTGGAATGAACGAAAGTCCAAGCGAGCGCATTTCATCGCGGAATTTCTGCGCTAATCGTTTGTGGCGAGCAAAGCGCGGATCCATTCCTTCTTCCAGCATCAATTCACAGCTTCTTTCCAATGCTTGAATGAGGTTGACCGGAGGTGTTGCGAAGTAAGAGGGTTTTCGGCCCTCATAAGCCTGCATGATCGGCAGCCACAAACTCCAATCGCAGTAATAATTGCCAACTGGAGTTTTGCGGTTTTTCCAAACGTTCATGGCTTTTTCTGAAGCTACCAAAAGCGCCAACCCGGGCGGAACACCAACAGCTTTTTGCGATGCCGTGACCACCACATCAATTCCCCATTCTTCCTGTCGGATCTCTTCTCCAGCAACCGAACAAACGCCATCCAAAATGCTGATCACGTTGTATTTCTGTGCCAGTTCGCCCATTTTCTTGGCATCTACCAGAACACCTGTTGAGGTGTCCACATGCGTGAAGGTCATCAGCTTGTATTTTCCCGTGCTCAGTTCTGCTTCAACAGTTTCGTAAGGGACGACATCACCCACTTCCGATTGCAGGAAAGTGACATTCGCTCCGTAGCGTTTCAGTAGTTCCGCGTAGCGTTCTCCAAAATAGCCCGTGGAAACCACCAACACATTATCGCCAGCCTCAATCAAATTTGCTCCCGCCATGTCCATGGCCAAGGTTCCTGAACCGGCAATGATGAATGGTTGTCCGCTTGGTGCCAACCAAACCTCGCGCATCATTTCCAATGCACGGCCAAACGATTCAATAAATGCAGGAGCCACATGACTCAAGGTCGGCTGACCCATTTTCTCCATCACACTCGGGTCGAACTCGATCGGCCCCGGGATCATCAATAGTTTTCTGCTCATTGGGATTCTTTAAATAAATCCTCCGTCTCGTTCCTCGACACCTCCTTTTGAAGGAGGAACTGTCGCCATGCCCCTTTCAAAGGGGTGCCGAAGGCGGGGATTTTCATTCTATTGTCAATTGTTCTCTTTGCGTGTTCGTGCCTTTGCGAGAGACTATCCATTCATCAACTCCTCAATCTCCTCCACCTCTTTCGGAATGTTTTTCATGAGGTTATGCGGACCGTTCTTGGTCACGAGAATATCATCTTCAATCCGAACACCGATCTCTTCTTCCAGAATGTAGATGCCTGGTTCGCAGGTGAACACGTTTCCTTCTTGCATCGGGGCATCCCAATTTCCTACGTCATGCGTGTCCAACCCAAGGAAATGGCTGGTGCCGTGCATGAAGTACCTCTTGTACGCAGGCCATTTCGGGTCTTGGTTTTGAATGTCTGCCTTGTCGATGAGTTTCAGGTTCAGCAATTCATCCTGCATCAGCAAGCCAACTTCTTTGTGGTAATCCTTCAATAATGTACCCGGGCGAAGCATTTCAATCGCGGCCTTCTGAACTCGCAGAACCGCGTTGTATACGTCTCTCTGACGTTGCGAGAACTTACCATTTACAGGAATGGTCCGCGACAGATCAGCATCATAATTCGCGTACTCTGCACCAATATCGAGGAGCAATATATCGCCATCCTTACATTGCTGATTGTTCTGAATATAATGCAACACACAAGAGCTTCTGCCTGATGCGATAATCGGTTCGTAGGCAAATCCCTGCGCTCGGTTTCGGATGAATTCGTGCCACAGTTCCGCCTCAATCTCATATTCCCAAACGCCTGGCTTCACCTTATCCAGCAATCTGCGGAAACCCTTTTCGGTAATGTTGCAGGCCTCCTGCAAAAGCATCACTTCAAACTTTGATTTCACCGCACGGATGCGTTCCATCACGGGAGCGCATCTGCGATACTTGTGCAACGGATATTTCTCCATGCACCATTTCACAAAGCGTGCATCACGCGTTTCAACTTCAATGGTGGCGCGGCCGTGTTCATTGGAATTCAAGTAAATGTGCGAGGCTTCATTGACCAGCATATTGAACACGCGGTTGAAATCCTTCAACCAATAAACCGTCTGAATGCCTGAAACCTGCTGTGCCTGTTCAACGGTCAGCTTGGCACCTTCCCAAATGGCAATCGTCTCATTGGTTTCTTTCAGGAAAAGCACTTCGCGATGATGCTCATCACGCGCATTCGGAGCGAGTACCAGGATCGACTCTTCCTGATCGACACCAGTAAGGTAGAACAGGTCGCTGTTCTGCTTGAATTTCATAGTGCCATCCGCGTTGGTCGGCATCACATCATTACTATTGAAAACCGCCACGCTCTGTGGCACAATTCCTTCAATAAATCGCTTTCGGTTATCGATGAAGAGTTCGTTGTCTATACGGTCGTATCTCATAATGCCAAATGTAGGGTATTCGCAAATCGAAGCAAATTTGACCGGCCTTTATTAAGAATCGTTCTAAATAGCAAAGATTGAAAACCGCTGAAAATCGCAGATGTTACATTTGCGCGGAATCGCTCAACCTGCAAGGTTTAACACAAAATCAGACATCAATGTCAAGTTCAGTAGGTAAAAAGATAGCAATGGCCCTGTCGGGTTTCTTCTTGCTATTGTTCCTTCTTCAGCATTTGACCGTCAACTTCATTTCGGTCATAAGTCCTGATGGTTTCAACGAAGCATCCCAGTTCATGGGAACCAACCCGCTTATACAGTTTGTAATGCAGCCCATTTTGGCCTTTGCGGTGGTCTTTCACTTGGCCATGGGAATCCGTTTGGAGTTGCAGAACCGCTCAGCGCGCCCCATCAAGTATGCGATGAACAAAGGCAATGCGAACTCAACTTGGATGAGCCGAAACATGATCATCACAGGGATCATGGTATTGCTCTTTTTGGGACTTCACTTTTACGATTTCTGGATCCCAGAATTGAATGTGAAGTACGTTCAAGGCGATATGTCTGGAATGCTTCCAGATGGAGGTTACCGATATTGGGAAGAACTTCACCACAAGTTCCACGACCCGATCCGTGTTGGAATTTACGTGCTGGCTTTCGTTTTCTTAGCGCTGCACCTGATGCACGGTTTCCAGTCGGCCTTCCAGTCGGTTGGTTTCAACCACCGCAAGTACACGCCTGTTATCAAGCAATTGTCGAACATTTACGCAGTTGTGGTACCGTTGGGATTCATCATCATCGCGGTTTATCACTTTGCTACACAATCATAAAATCTTACGCCAATGTCATTGGATGCCAAGATACCTGAAGGTCCGATCAAGGATAAATGGACCAACCATAAGAATCACATCAACGTTGTAAATCCTGCCAACAAGCGCCACATCGATATTATCGTGGTGGGAACAGGTTTGGCGGGAGGTTCCGCTTCGGCCTCGCTTGCCGAGTTGGGCTATAACGTAAAGGCTTTCTGCTATCAGGACAGTCCACGAAGAGCGCACTCTATTGCGGCACAAGGTGGTATCAATGCTGCCAAGAATTACCAGAATGATGGCGATTCGACTTACCGCTTGTTTTACGATACGGTGAAAGGTGGCGATTACCGTGCTCGTGAAGCGAACGTTTACCGTTTGGCAGAAGTTTCGGCCAACATCATCGACCAATGCGTGGCGCAAGGTGTTCCGTTTGCGCGGGAATACGGAGGTCTTTTGGACAACCGTTCGTTCGGTGGGGTTTTGGTTTCGAGAACGTTTTACGCGAAAGGACAGACAGGACAGCAGTTGCTTTTGGGAGCATATTCTGCAATGAACCGCCAGATCGCCAAAGGCAAGATTCAGATGTACAACCGCCACGAGATGTTGGATCTGGTTGTGGTTGACGGAAAAGCCCGTGGAATCATCGCTCGTAACTTGGTGACGGGTGAGATTGAAAGACATTCGGCTCACGCGGTGATCATTGCCAGCGGAGGTTACGGAAATGTGTTCTTCCTGAGCACAAACGCGATGGGATCGAACGTTACCGCTTCGTGGAAGATCCACAAGAAGGGCGCTTACTTCGCAAACCCTTGCTACACGCAGATTCACCCAACGTGCATTCCGCGTTCTGGAGACCACCAATCGAAACTGACGTTGATGTCAGAGTCGTTGCGTAACGATGGTCGAATTTGGGTTCCGAAGAAAGTGGAGGATGTAAAAGCCATCCGCGAAGGCAAATTGAAGCCAACCGAGATAAAGGAAGAAGACCGCGATTACTACTTGGAAAGACGTTACCCAGCGTTCGGTAACCTTGTTCCGCGTGACGTTGCTTCTCGCGCAGCGAAAGAGCGTTGCGATGCAGGTTTCGGGGTGAACGCAACAGGCGAGGCCGTTTATCTGGATTTCAGTTCAGCAATTATGCGTTACGGAAAAACAGAGGCACACTTGCAAGGACTTCACAACCCAACGGATGCCCAGATTCGTGAGTTGGGCGAGAAAGTCGTTGAGGCCAAGTATGGAAACCTCTTCCAGATGTACGAGAAGATCGTGGATCAGAACCCGTACAAAACGCCTATGATGATCTACCCAGCGGTACACTATACAATGGGTGGTATCTGGGTTGATTACAACTTGATGACAACCATTCCGGGTTGCTATGCAGCAGGTGAGGCAAACTTCTCCGATCACGGTGCAAACCGATTGGGAGCTTCGGCCTTGATGCAAGGTCTGGCTGATGGGTATTTCGTGCTTCCTTACACGGTTGGAGATTACTTGGCGGCTGAGATTCGTACTGGAAAAATCCCAACGGATTCGCCTGAGTTTGTTGCAGCTGAGAAAGAAGTGAAAGACCGTCTTCAGCAATTCATTGACATTAAGGGAACCAAGTCTGTGGATTACTTCCACAAGCGTTTGGGAAATGTGATGTGGCACAACGTGGGCATGGCGCGAAATGCGGAAGGCTTGAAAGAAGCGATGGACGAAATTCGTCAGATCCGTGAGGAATTCTGGAAAGATGTGCGTGTTCCTGGAGGTGTGAATGAGATGAACCCTGAGTTGGAAAAAGCTGGTCGTGTGGCCGATTTCCTTGAATTGGGAGAGCTTTTCGCCAAGGATGCATTGGAAAGAAACGAAAGCTGCGGAGGTCACTTCCGTGAAGAATCTGTGGAGCTTGAAGGCGAGCAGAAAGGCGAGGCCAAGCGGGACGATAAGAACTTCGCTTATGTGGCTGCTTGGGAGTGGACAGGAGACCCACGTGAAGCTAAACTTCACAAGGAGAATTTGGAGTTCCACGATATTGAACTCAAGCAAAGAAGTTACAAGTAACGAGAGTAAAAACCCTGTGGGTGAAAAACTCATCATAAGGAACTTTGGCCCTATCAAGGATATGGAACTTGATTTGGGTAAGGTTACTGTGCTTATCGGTGAGCAGGCATCGGGAAAAAGTACTGTGGCAAAGGTGCTTGCAATGTGTCGGTATTTTTCATACTTGGTCATGGACTCTCGAAACATTGTAAATGGCAGAAGTGAGTTTAGTCGAACCGCGCTCGTTGAGTGGGGACTTGAAGAGTACGAGACGCCTGAAACGTATATCAAGTATGATTGCCCTGACTATTCGGTTGTAATTGACCAACATCGCATTAGTGGAAGTTCATTTGCGGTTTCATACGATTCCAAATCGCCAACGGAATCACATGATTTCGAAATAGACGTTCTGATACCCAATCTGACTCCCAGATCCGATAGGTTTAAAGAGTTGTTGAATCGTTTCGAGGAACTAAAACCAAGCAGAGAATCCAAGTTTGCTATACCTGGTGACTGGAGTATCCCTCACTCTTTTTTGACCACAGACGTTAAACGGGTAATGAACAATCCGTTCTATTTTCCCACGGAACGCGGTTTACAGTCTATTTTTTCCCTGGGAAAATCATCTATTCAAAACCTTTCCGATTCTCTTTACAATCAATTTGCGTTGTTGGATCGAATCTCTAAAGAATACAATTCGGAAACCGAAATAGAGCCGTTAAACATTCAATACAGGAACGAGAATGGTGTTGGTTACGTGAAAAAAAAATCTGAGGAACGGTTTTATCGGCTTTCCAGCGGTGCAAGTGGCTATCAGTCGGCTACACCGATTGTTTTGGCGGTCGATTATTATTCTACAATTAGCCGAAAGAGAACCTTCGTTGTAGAAGAGCCTGAGCAGAACCTTTTTCCTGAAGCACAAAAAAAGTTGGTTGAATTTCTGGTTGACGCAGCGGTGAACGACAAACATCAAATGCTGTTCACCACGCACAGCCCTTACATCCTCTCAGCGTTGGAAAACCTGATGTATGCCCACAAACTGGGAAATATTGAAGGAAGAAAATATGCGGAAAGGGTTGAAAATATCATTGCCGAAAAATACTGGATCGACCAGAACGAGGTGAGTGTTTATGCTTTGGAGAATGGTGGCGCAAGAAGTATAGTTCTCAGAGATGAACCGATGATTGATAAGGAATATATCGACAGCGTTTCAAACATTCTGAATGCTGAATTTGACCACTTGCTGTCAATTGACGTGGAACGTGAAAACGGTGGTAAATCATGATCTGCCAACGAATTGAGAACTGTTCAGAGGAAAGCCGTCAGCGAACTGGGGCGTATGTTGATTCCAAGGGTGGCAAGAGTAAGTATGTGATTGATAATAAGGGCGAAAAGACCTTCAGTAAGGTAGATTTTGAAGAATGTGTTTTTGCGAACGAGCCTGAAGACACAAAATGCGATATAGGATTTTTAACCGATAAGAATTTTTATTTCGTTGAGCTGAAGGGTTCGGATGTAAAAAAAGGAATTGAGCAGTTGCTGGCAACGATATTGGTAACGCAACGGTGCTTTGTAGAAAAAGAAAAGAAGGCACGTTTGGTGGTTTCCAAATTTCCTGCTCCTAAGATTACCAAGAACACAAAGGCATATAAAGACCTGATGAAAAAGGTTGGAAATGACCTGATAATAAAACAGAACGTTTATACCGAAATCATATAAAGGATGAATTTGACACTCAAAGTCTGGAGACAGAAAGACGGAAAAGCTAAAGGTGCGCTGGAGTCGTACGAGCTGAAGGACGTTTCGCCTGATTCATCTTTCTTGGAAATGATGGACATGCTCAATGAGCAGCTCATCACCGAAGGAAAAGACCCTGTGGCGTTCGACCACGATTGTCGTGAAGGAATCTGTGGCATGTGCTCGCTATACATCAATGGAGAAGCGCACGGACCAGGTCGATTGATCACTACGTGCCAGTTGCACATGCGTTCGTTCAAGGATGGCGAAACCATCTACATTGAGCCATTCCGTTCGGCTGCGTTCCCAGTTATCAAGGATGTGATGGTTGATCGTAGCGCGTTCGATCGTATTCAGCAAGCAGGGGGTTTCGTGTCTGTGAACACATCAGGAAACACGCAGGATGCGAACGCACTTCCAATTCCGAAGGATGATGCAGACAAGGCTTTCGATGCTGCAACTTGTATCGGTTGTGGTGCTTGTGTTGCTACTTGCAAAAACTCCTCGGCCATGCTGTTTGTTTCTGCCAAGGTTTCTCAGTTGGCCTTGTTGCCACAAGGAAAAGTGGAAGCCAAAGCACGTGTTCTGAACATGGTGAAGCAGATGGACGAAGAAGGCTTCGGAAACTGTACCAACACAGGCGCTTGCGAGGTGGAATGTCCGAAAGGAATCTCCTTGGAGAACATTGCCCGGATGAACCGAGAATATCTTTCAGCTTCACTTACGAGCGAGGACTGATAAACGATAAAATGAGAAAACGAAAAAGGTCGCAGGGATGCGGCCTTTTTTGTTGGGGAAATCTGTAGCTTTAGTGTTATGAAACAGCTATTCGCATTCCTCTCCATCATTGTTGTGAACACTCACATATTTGCGCAGACGGATTTTTGTTTACCAGGCGCGAGGTGGGTGTATTACAATCCTGGGTCAGCAAGTCCTCCAGAGCTATATCATTATTTGTATGTGGGTGATACGTTAATAAATGGGTTCCCTGATGTTAAGGTCCTAAAAAAAGAAAGGAGGATTGCTTGGAGTCCTACACAGACGGAATATCATGAGTCGAACAGTTATTTCAGGCAAAGCAATGATTCCATTCTTCAACTTGTTGATGGTGAGTTCAAGTTCATGTTTGACTTCAATGTTCAGGCGGGAGACACCCGTATTGTTAACCTTGACTTCGGATGTTCAGAAACTCAAGATACAATGCTTATTGATTCTGTAGGAACATTGAATTATCAAGGTGAAGAGTTGACCAGTTATTACTTTTCCCTGCTGTTAGATGACCAACTGGATTCAATGGACGGTATAATGGAGGCTTATTACGTTGGCGGTGGAAATGGAATGTATGTGGAACGAATAGGTCTGATGGCCGATCACCCTACAGATCTGTTCCTGTCGTGTGTGGATGGTAATACGTTTGTAGAATATGTCCCAGCTTCGTTTGTATGCTACACAGATGACGAACTCGCAGCTACTTATCCCGATACATGTAATCTATTTCTTGACGCACCTGTACAAGAAATAGCTCGGGCTGAAATAATTTCTTTGCAGGATCGGATTCAGATTCAAAACGCGCCCAATTCGACTCTCCACGTCTACGACATTCTGGGTAAAGAACTGTTCAAGGAACGTATTAACTCAGATAACCAAACCATTGATTTGAACCACCTTCCCAATGGAATTCTCATGGTTGTGGTGGAAATCGAAACAGGTCGTTTGACCAAAAAGGTTGTCAAAACAGGCTTGTAGCCAGAAGCTAAAACACAATATAATCCTGCGGGTTCACAGGCCTTCCATTGAACCAGAGTTCGAAGTGAAGGTGAGGTCCTGTTGTAAGCTCGCCAGAGTTGCCAACCACCGCGATCACTTCTCCCGCTTTTACGGATTCGCCCGTTTTTTTGAGCAGTACAGAGCAATGCTTATAAAACGAAGTGAGGTTGCTGGAGTGCTGGATGGCGATGACATGACCTGAATCGTACGTCCACGAAGAGAAGATCACGGTTCCGTCCAAACAGGCCTTGATGGGCTCGTTCTCTTTCGCAACCACGTCTACGGCATAATGCTTTTCACGTGAATCGAATCCTGCCGTAACCTCGCCTTTGATGGGCGCAAAGAAGAAGAGATTGCGGATGTTGTCGTCCATGGACGACTTGGCGCCCAACTGCAGGTTCTGAATATTGAATCGCTCTTCCTGTTCTACCATCGCGCGCAGCATCGAATCCTGCTTGGAAGTGCTGAAATCAATGTCTGCGTAGTTCTTAGTGGTGTCGGGTTCGCGCGTCTCTTGGTCGGGGGTTTCTCCCGAAATGATCATCTTGATGTTCTGGAGATACAGGTCCTTCATGGCCAGTTCGCGCTCCAAAGAGTCGGTGCGGAGCGTGTTCTCATACACCTGTAGACGCAGGTTCGTATCGGCATAGCCAGGAATGTACTCGCGCAGCGGAGTGAAGGCAATGAGGTAGATGACCGAAACGATGAGGAAAATGGCCAGCGAGCCTCCGAAGATGATCACGTTCAGAGGTGTAAGCAGCAAGCTTGCGCGCTCTTTGAACGTTTCCTCGTTCATGATCACCAAGCGATACTTGACCCGCAGTCGGTGTCGCAGCTTCTCTTTCGGTTCCTTTTTTTCTGCCATGAAGCTTCCAAATATCGCAATAAAAGGAGGTTGAGTGATGGAGGTTGGGGCAACGTACTTGCCTTGTTCAGACTTATTGGTTAAAATGAAATATTTTTGCGCACTTTCAGTTAAGGCTGCGCACGCTACTTTGAATCGGAATATCCGTTATATCTCCCTTCTCTTTCTTGTCGCACTCACCGTTTCCATAAGCGGTTGTTCGACCAAGAAGAAGAATTTCCTGAGCCGAGGTTACCACAACCTTACGGCCAAATACAACGTGTATTGGAACGGGAAGGAATCGTTGAAGGAAGGCGTGGCCAAGCTGGAGAAGAGTCACTCTGACGATTATGAGCAGATACTGGAGGTCTTTCCCATCGGGTCGTCCGAGTCGGCCAAGTCGGTCTATTCTGAGATGGATTATGGTATTGAGAAAGCATCGCTCACCATTGCCAAGCACTCCATGCTTTTTAAAGGAAAGGAGTATGTGAGCAGCATTGACGATTCGTACATGCTCATTGGCAAGGCGCATTTCTATAAGCGCGATTATGTGCAGGCGCTGGAAATGTTCACGTACGTGATCAAGCAGTACAAGAAGAACAAGATCCGCTTTGATGGCTACATGTGGCTCATCCGTACCAACACGGAGCTTGCACGATTCAAGGATGCCGAGAAGATCATCACTACGCTGGAGGAAGAGAAGAATTTCCCCAAGAAAAAATTGGGCGAACTGGCTGCCGTGAAGGCCGATTACTACATCAAGAAAGGCGATTACGAAAAGGCCAAGAACCAATTGCGTGCGGCCATCAATACCACCAAGAAGCGGAAGAACAAGTCGCGTTACACCTACATTCTGGCGCAGCTGTACGAACAGTTGAACAACAACGACAGCGCAGCCATTTGCTATTCGCAAGTGTTGCGCAAAAACGTGCCGTACGTCATGGAATTCAATGCGCGCATCAACCGCGCGCTGATGGCAAGTGCCGAATCGGGTTCGTTGGAAGCGATCAAGCACGAGCTTGTCAAGATGTCGAAGGATGAGAAGAACAGCGATTATTTCGACCGCATCTACTACGCCTTGGGAGACATTGCCATGAAGGAGAATGACGAAGACCTCGCACTCACGTATTTCAAGACCTCGGTGGCCTCCTCCACGCAGAATTTCACGCAGAAAGCGGTCTCGTACTACACCATGGCCGACATTTATTTCGATAAACCTGAGTACGAGCTGGCTTCGGCCTATTACGACAGTTCGTTGGCCATTCTCCCCGAAAAGAACAAGGAATACGAGCGCGTAAAGGCCCGTCAGGAAAGTTTGGCGGAACTGGTGAAGAACATCCGCATCATTGCGCGGCAGGACAGCTTGCTGAAGCTTGGCGAAATGTCGGACACCGAGCTGGATGCGATGATCGCGGATATAGTGGAGCAGGCGAAGCAAGATGAGGAACAGCGGAAGTTCGATCAGCAGAATGCGCAGAACAACCAGAACAATTTACAACAGCAGCAGAATCAGTCGCAGAATCCGAGCGGTAGCGGTTCCACCACCGGATCGGGCTGGTATTTCTATAACACCACCGCGCTGAGCTTTGGAGCCAATAATTTCCGCCAAAAGTGGGGCGACCGTAGAAATGAGGACGATTGGCGCAGGAGCAACAAGGCATCGACCAATATCGATCAGTTGGTTGATGAGAATGGTGACACCACCGCAGTAACTGCGGATCAATTGCTCGACCCGGAGTTCTACAAAAAGGACATTCCGAGAACACCGGAGCAGAAAGACAGCGCACGCGCAATGATCCAGACCGCATACTACGACCTCGGAACCATTTACAAGGAACAGCTGAGTGAGGACCAACGCTCCATCAATACCTTCGAGGAACTGTTGCAGAAGTATCCGCATGGAAAATGGACGTTGGAAACCTACTACCAGCTTTACAGATTGTATAAAGGCATAGGTGACGACCGAAAAGCCCAGGAGTACGCCAACCGCATTCTGCGCGAATATCCGGACAGCGAATACGCCAAGATCATCCGCGACCCGAAATACTTGGAGAAATTGGAGACCATGCGTGGCCGTTTGGGTCAGATGTACGATATGGCCTTTGCCAATTTCCACAAGGGCGAGTACGAACGTACGCTGGAGGCTTGTGATAGTGCCCTCACCAAGTTCAAGGATGATGATATTCTCTCCAAGTTCGCCTTGCTGAAAGTGATGACCATCGGAGCTACGGAACGGCTTATCGTTTACAGAAAGGCACTTGAAGATTACATTGCCAAGTACACGGCTGCGCCTGAAAAAGCGAGGGCAGAGGAATTGCTCGAATACGTGAAAGGGCTGATGGGCGAAACGGTTGCCGATGAACCGGTAAAGGAGGAAGAGAAACCCGATCCCGGCTACACCTACGACCCCGAAGCGCTACACTATTATGGGCTTGTTGTTGAAGATCTACAGGACCTGGCCGGCCTGAAAGGACGTATTTCCAATTTCAATACCACCAACTTCTCGGTAGAAACCCTCAGCATCAAGAACCTGAAGTTGTCGAACAAGGAGGATCTGATTTTCGTTCAGGGTTTTCAAGAAACCAAAAAGGCGATGGATTACTACGGGGCGATCAGATCGGACACTACCGTATTTCAGGGCATCGACCTCCCAAAGACCAGCCAGTTCATCATCTCCACCGATAACTTCACCAAATTCTATCAGAGCAAAGAAGTGCCTGTTTATATGGAGTTCTTCAATGCCAATTATCTGGAGAAGAAGGGAGGGTAGTCACGGGTCACAGACGACAGCGTTAAAATCCAACGCTTATTCTTAAAATTGGTATGAAGTAAAATCAGCACCTTAGTTCCCAATGAAATTGAATTTTGAACAGGGGTATTTGAGATATGTGGTTGTGGCACTGCTTGCCATCATACCTTATATGCAGACCGCCAAGTTCGATTTTGCACTGGACGATTCGATCTTCATTACCAAGAACCCTCGCGTTAAGAATGGGCTGAAAGACATTCCGAGCCTGTTCGAGAACAAAGAAACGGGAGAACTACAGTACAAGACAGGCTACCGCCCAATACTGCTTCTCAGTTACGCGACCGAGGTACAGCTGTTTGGTGTCGACCCAAGGGCAATGCACCGTACTAACATCATTCTTTACGCCATTCTCTGTTTGCTCATTCTCAAGTTGCTTAGTGAGCTTTTTCCAGAGCAGAGACTGCTGATGTTGATCGTTGCAGGGATTTTTACAGTTCATCCGCTGCATGTAGAGGCTGTGGCCAACATCAAAGGCCGGGATGAGATCCTGAGTATGCTCTTCGGAGTACTGTTCA
Source organism: Flavobacteriales bacterium (assembly GCA_016124845.1). Lineage (NCBI taxonomy): Bacteria > Pseudomonadati > Bacteroidota > Flavobacteriia > Flavobacteriales > Flavobacteriales bacterium. Next base: position 89,613 of record WGMW01000010.1, on the reverse strand, counting down.
TTTGGCTTCAGGCCAAATACATCCACACGCGGAAAATATGGATGCTGCTTTTGGCACCGCTCGTCTATCTGTTAGGCGTTCTCAGTAAAGAAAGTGCCATCACATTTGCGGGAATTGCACTTGGTCTTTGGATCATGACCTCTAAACTTCCTATTCGGCAGAGGATTTACCAATCCATCAGTTCCGTTGCAGCCTTCGCAGTTATGATACTTGTGAGGCTATTTGTTTATTCGGACAGTTTTTATGAGAACAAGCAACAGGATCTTCAGGATCTGGGCGCTTATCATTGGGATGGATTCATTGGAAATCCGTTGTTCGATGTGCATGATTTTCCAACGCTTTTGGCCAACGCGTTCAATATCATTTATCAATCGGTCAAGATATTCCTTGTTCCTTATCCTTTGGTTCACGATTACAGCTACAACCAATTTCCGCTGGTAGATTGGTCGTCTCCACAAGCCTATGTGGGCATTATGATTGTCTTATTGGGTTTGGTGGCGGTTTTTTATGGGGTGAAGAAGAGACCATCCGTTGCATTGGGTTCCATCTGGTTCTTCGCCACTATCAGCATCTATCTGAGTCTGGTGCGACCTGCCACAGACATCTTTGCCGAGCGGTTCCTGTTCACCCCTTCGTTGGGGTTGGTACTTATCACGGTCGTTCTCATCTCCATCATTCCATCAATTCAGAAGAGAACGATGTACCTCTACGGATTCTGGGGACTGCTGCTTGTGGTCCTGACGTTCAAGCGTTGTCCCGCTTGGGAGAATACGGAAACGCTTATGGAAACGGATGTCGACAATTTGGAAGACTGCGTAAGGGCCAATTACAACTATGCGCTGTACCTGCACCAGAACTATGACAACAATCCGCGCATCAGAAACGCCAGAACGCAAGAGGAAGTGCTGAAATATTACGGGCGTGCTTTGAAAAATGGAGACCGATTGGCCAATCTTCATATCGCTGCCGGGAATGCCTATATGCGCTTCGGCATGCCCGAACAGGGAGCTGCTGTATTCAGAAAGGCGGTGGAGCTATTCCCAGACTTCATCAAGCCCAGCATGCAATTGGGCTCGTTCTACTTTATGGAACATCGATACGATTCGGCCGTGTATTATTTCACAAAGGCTACCGAGATAGGCACCGCGAATTCCGATGCCTGTCTAAAATTGGCCTTGTCGCTTTATCAAGATGGACAACCCGAAAAAGCGTTGGAGGTATTTGAAAAAGGAGAGGAATTCGCATCATCGAATGTGGAATTTTACCAGAAATACATCACGCTTTGCATTACAGTGAACAAGCTTATGTTGGGGGAACAGGTCACCGAAAGAGCTTATGCGCTTTTTCCGAACGACCCGAGAATTCTCGATTACCATCAACAGTTTGAGGCGAAACGGGAGCAGTTCAAATACTTCAGGAAGTAACCACTACTCCTGAAAGTAAACCCTCTTCACGCGCGAAGAAACACTTGTAAGCACTTCGTACGGAATGGTTTCCGAGCTTTTGGCGAATTCGGTTATCGGATAGCTTTCACCGAACACAATCACATCATCGCCCTCTTTGCAGGGAATTCCTGTTACATCCACCATGCACATGTCCATGCAAACATTGCCTACGATCGGAGCGCGGTGGCCATTCACGAGCACGCAGCCCTGACGGTTCCCGTTTTTGCGGCTTAGCCCATCGGCATAACCTATGGGAAGTGTGGCCGAACGCATTTCACCGACCACTTTCTCCGTTCTGCCATAACCGATGGTGTCACCCGTTTTGAGTTCGTGCATTTGCGTGATAGTTGTACGGAGTGTGCTTACGTTGCGAAGCTTGTCGGTGATGGGACTTTCTGGAGCCACACCATACAGACCAATACCCAACCGCACCATGTCGAACTGCGCTTCGGGGAAGCGGATAATACCGAACGAATTACAGATATGACGGAGAATCGGATACCCGAAATAATCCAAAAGTTGCTTGCTCATCACCTCAAACTGCGCGATCTGTCTGCGAGTAAAATCGTCCTCATCAGGGTTTTCGCTGGCGGCTAAGTGCGAGAAAACCGAGGCCACTTTCAACTGCGAATTATTCTTCACGCGCACCATCAATTGGTTCAGGTCGCGCTCGGAGAAACCAAGGCGATTCATGCCTGTGTTCAGTTTGATGTGGATCTTCAATGGAGCATCCAACGAGCCTTTGCGTTTGATGGCATTTTCTAAAAGCTGTAGCGAGCGCACGCTGAAGATCTCAGGCTCCAATCCGTATTGGATCATCGCGTCAAAACTTTGCTCTTCTGGGCTGATGACCATGATGGGCAATGATATTCCGGCTTTGCGGAGTTCAATCCCCTCATCGGCATAAGCCACGGCCAAGTAACCAACGTGATGGAACTGTAGCACGTTAGCAATCTCGAAGCTTCCGCTTCCATAGCCGAAAGCCTTTACCATTGCCATCAGCTTGGTATCAGGTTTTAGGAGCGAGCGAATGAGGTTGAGGTTATGCACCATGGCGCCCAGGTCGATCTCCAGAACGGTTTGGTGTGTCTTGTGCTGAATGATACGACTGATGGCCTCAAAACCGAACGTTCGCGCACCCTTCAACAGAATGGTTTCGTTGTGGAACATATCGTGATGATATGCTTCCAAAAACGCGCTGGTTGATTCGTAGAATTCGCTGCCTTGGGCAAATTGTGCAGACTGCGTGGAAATGTGTTTCCCGATGCCGATGAGACGGTCTACTTTCTTTTCGCGCACCAGTTGCGCCACTTCACCGTATAATTCATCATCCGAACGACCTGTTTGAAGGATATCCGAAAGCACCAACGTTCGCTTAGGATGCTGTTGTTGCTGCTGAAGAAAATCGAGTGCAATGGAAATTGATTGTAGATCGGAATTGTACGAATCGTTGATGACCGAACAGTTGTTGATGCCCTGTTTCAGTTCCAAACGCATGGCAACAGGAACAAGCTGTTCCATGCGCTGCGCGATGTCGTCATTCTCCAAGCCAAGCAACAGCAACGTTGCCCAACAATGAATGGCATTTTCAATAGATGCCTCATCCGTAAACGGAATCTTGATGCGAATGAAATTGTGCTGGTAGATTCCTTGGATCTCGGTTTGCCCATCCTTCTTCTCGATACGCCCGATCTGAAGATCGGCTGTAGTTCGTCTGCTCCATGCAAACAATTTTGGGTTGGATGCAAACGGATAATGCTCCAATTCTTCCTGAATGATGAGGTAATCCTTGCAGTAGATCAGCGTGTCTACATTCTGAAAGAGATCGAGTTTTTCGCGCGCCTTTTGGTTCGCGTCTGCAAAATTCTCATCGTGTGCCTGTCCCAAATTGGTGAAAATTCCAATGGTCGGACGGATGATGCGTTCCAGTTTGATCATCTCGCCAGGCATGGAAATTCCCGCCTCGATAAGCGCCAGATTGTTCTCCGATTTCATGCGCCAGACGGATAGTGGAACACCCACCTGCGAATTGTAACTCTTGGGGCTTCGTATAATATTGTAGCTTGAATCAAGCAATTGATAGAGCCATTCTTTGACGATGGTTTTGCCGTTGCTGCCCGTAATACCAACTACAGGATAATTGTACATGGCGCGCTTGGCGGCCGCGACAGTTTGAAGGGCGGTCAGCGTATTTTCTACGCGGATGAAGAACGCGTCATCCAATTTTTCGGGAGCCGAATAATCGGAGCTTACCACAAATGCGCGGACACCACTTTCGTACAGTTGTTCAATGAAACTGTGGCCATCGTGGCGATCGCCTTGGATGGCAAAAAACAACGATTGCGAGGGCAAAACCACCTTGCGGCTGTCAATTGCCAGCTCCTTGATGATGACGTCTTGAAACTCGAACGGACATGGAACTTCGAGGGCCGAAGCAATGCCTCTCAATGAATCCAGTTCTTCCATCTATCCTTCTTCCTGTTTCGGTTTTTCGACCTTGGTCGGATTCTTTTCGGCCTTCTGGTAGCAGCTGCGGCAAAGCGGCTCGTAGCTCTCTTTTTCGCCCAAAACCACCAATCCGTCCTGTTGCAGGAAACGATGCGAGTGGTTGGCCAGTTCACCACATTTCATGCAGATGGCGTGAACTTTTGTGACGTATTCGGCCGTGGCCATCAACCCCGGAATCGGCCCGAAAGGTTTGCCGCGATAATCCATGTCCAACCCAGCAATGATGACGCGGACACCGCTGTTGGCCAGCTGGTTGCAGACATCCACCAAGCCCATGTCGAAGAACTGAGCTTCGTCCACACCCACAACATCCACATCATCCGCCAGAATCAGAATGTTTGATGAGTTGGGTACGGGCGTGGAATGAATGGCGTTCGCATCGTGCGAGACCACTTCATTCTCGTCATAACGCGTATCAACCGAAGGTTTGAAAATTTCGACCTTCTGCTTGGCGAACTGGGCACGCTTCAGTCTACGGATCAGTTCTTCGGTCTTTCCCGAGAACATGGAACCGCAGATCACCTCGATCCATCCCTTTTTTGCTGCTTTTCCCCTTGAATTCTCTAAGAACATCCCTCTACTGAAACGCTACGAATATGGCAAATTCAAAACCAAATTTCGGCTCGGAACAAAGCCGAACATTAACGATAACCTGTCAATTACTTACCTGAATTTAACGCAGCGGAGCGCAATTGATCTCTACTTTTGAAGGGCTCGCGCGGCAATACAAAGCTACGAAAGCACGTTAGAGAAGAAATCGTAAAAATCCCCAACAAATGAGTGAATTGAAGAATAGGTTGAGCAAGTTGAATGAGAGAGTAGAGGAACTGGAAAAGAACCCTTCTGAACTGACGAAGGACAACCTATTGGCAGAGGTTCGGGCGTTTTACGATGTAGTGAAGGCGGCCGAATTGCAAACCGCTCAATTGCCTATTGTGGAGGAGATTGCTGCGCCAGAACCAGTTGCAGAAACGCCTGCCGAACCTGCCGTAGAGGTTGAATCGGAGCCAGAACCTGAAGTTGTTCCTGAGCCGATTGCAGAGGTGAAAGAGGAAATGGTAGTTGAAGAAACTGTGGAGCCAACACCAGAACCTGTTCCCGTAGCGGAAGTTCCTAAAGAGGAAAAACCAGCTCCGAAAAAGGAGCCGTTGATCGGCAAAGCTGATGGGAACGCAGAAGCTGACGATAGAAACATCTTGGCAGGAAAACTGAACCACAAACCGTTGGAAGACCTTCGTTCGGGTATTCCGTTGAACGAGAAGTTCGGCATTATCCGTAGCCTGTTCAAAGGAAACGCATCAGATTTCGGTGATGCTGTTCTGAAGTTGAACAACGCTGCCAGCGCAGAGGAAATGGGCCATTACCTGACATTGCTCGGCCAGCGTTTCGGTTGGGATGAGGAATCGGAAGCGTACCGCTCGTTCTTCGTTTATGTGGAGCGTAAAATGATGACGCTTCAGCCGTCAGACGCGAACTCCAATAAGTAGGAAATCATCTATTTGGGTGCTGTCGCCCATCCATTCCGCAAGGGCCTTCTCAAACCTTTTATGCTGCTCGTCCATTGGTAATTTGTGGATGCTTAGCAGTAGTTCTTTAAGACGCTTGTATCCGAATTTTTTGGAGTCTTCTCCACCGAACTGGTCTGAAACACCATCGGAGAAAACATAGAACGTATCGCCTTGCTGCAATTCCATTTCGTGCAGCGTGTAGTGGCGCACATCCTCGTGCATGATGCCACCAATGTTGAAATGATCGCCTTTGGTTTCGGTCAGTTCTCCATTTCGTATCAGGTACAGATAGCGATTGGCCGAAGCAAAAGCCAGTTTGTTCTCCTTGTGATGAATGGCGCATAGCGCGATGTCCATGCCATCGTGGTTTTCGGTAACGCCATGTTTTTGCCGCAAAGTGGCCTGAATCTCATGATGAAGTCGGTTCAGGATCTCATCAGGTTTGGTGCGATGCTCGCTATTTACAATTTGGTTCAGATGGTCGTTGCCGATCATGCTTAAAAATGCACCTGGAACACCATGACCCGTACAGTCAACAGCAGCAATAAAACTGATATCGTTCGGTTTGGAGAACCAATAGAAATCTCCACTTACAATTCCCTTCGGGCGATAGAACACAAAGCTTTCTGGTAGTGCCTTACGTATCTCATTCATTGAAGGCATTATCGCGTCTTGAATCCGCTTGGCGTATTCGATGCTCGAAGTGATCTCCCAGTTTTTTTCCTCTACTGTTTTCTTTTGGAGCTCGATCTCTCGGTTCTTGCGGTCCAACTCCTCGTTGGCCTTCTTTTTTGTTCGGTAGCGCGAGTAGATCAGGCCGAGCATCAGCAATGCCAGAATTCCAATGGCAATTACCGTGTTGCGCACCGTTATCTGCTTGGTAAGTCGCAGGTCCTGCACTTCCTTTTCCTTGCTCAAAAGTTCAATCTCGCGTTGTTTCTGTTCACTCTCAAACTTCACCTGCATCTCTGCCAGTTCGCGTGCGCTCACCACACGGTCCAAGCTGTCGCTTACCGCTTTGGCCTGTTGCTGAAACTGGTATGACCGCTGGAAATCCCCAGCATCTGCATACGTTTGCGAGAGCTTTTCATAGACGTTGATCTGATCTTCCGTACTTCCGTAGTGTTTGGCTTCACGAAGCGCACGGGTCAGGTAGTTCAGTCCGAGCTTCGGTTGTTTTTTCTGCTTGTAAATGTCACCGATGGAGGTGAGCGTAATGGTGCTGTAATTGTGATCACCGATACGCTTTTGCACTTTCTCCGCCTCCAAAAAATATGTAAGGCTCTTGTTCAGGTCGCCCGTTTCCATGAAGTAGGCACCCAAGTTGTTCAGCGTGCTTATCTGCCCTTGGTCATCGCCAATGTTCTTCTGTAACGAAAGTGCCTTTTCGGTGCTTTCCAACGCTTTCTCCTTGTCTCCTAACATGAGGTAAACCCCACCGATGTTCGAGTATTTTCCTGCTGTAGAATTCTGGTCGCCAAGGGATTCGCTTATCTGCAACGAGTTCTGATAGAAGCCCAGCGCCTGATCGTATTTCTTTTGCTGGTAGTAGATGTTGCCGATGTTGTTGAGGGTGTTGGCCTCACCGACCTTGTTCCCAAGCTCGCGGAACAGATGCAGCGCTGTCAGGAAGTTGTCAAGCGCCCGTTCTCGGTTTCCGTGCGAACGATGAACAATGCCCATGTTGTTGAGGGCATTGGCAAGTCCCACGCGGTCGCCCATCTGCTGAAATATCTTGAAGGAGTTCTGGTAGTAGGACAATGCGCGGTCGAGGTCGCCTTGGTTCTTATATACCAGCCCCAGGTTGTTGAGCGAGCTGGCCACGCCTTCCAGATCGTTGATGTCCTGACGGATGGCCAGTGCCCGTTCGTAATTCAGGATGGCATCCTTGTAGTGTCCTTCTTTCAGATAAACATTGCCAATGTTGTTGAGCGAGAGCGCCTCATCCTTTCGATTTCCGTTCTTACGGTCATTCTCCAACGCTTTATTGTGAAAGCTGAGGCTTTTGGTGTAATCGCCCTTGATGCGGTTGGCCGTGCCCGTGTTGTTGTAAATAGTGCTGACGTACTTTTCGGAACCAAGAAGAATGCTCAGTCGGAGTGCCTCCTTGCTCAGTTCCAACGAACGGTCGGGGTCTATGCGCAACAGCGATTCGCTGGTTGCCACCAAAATGCGAATACGGGCCGTGTCGTTTTTCGAATACTTGGTTTGGAGAAGCTGAGAAAGGCTGTCTGCTTCCTGTTGCTGAGCCAACGTTTGCATGGCGACCAACAGGATAGAAAGGAAAAGCAGAAACCTCTTCATAAGCTTGATGAAGCCTAAAGTTAAAGCTGAATTCCCAAAAGCATCACGTCATCCACCTGCATCATATCGGACCCTTTCCACGTATCGAACTCATGGCTCAACTCGGCAAGCTGCTCCTTCATGGACCTTGAGCCGTTCTTTTCAATGAAATCACGGAGTCTGCGAATCATGAACTTTTTACCATTCGGTCCACCGAACTGATCCACAATTCCATCGGAGAACAGGTAAGCAACCGTGTTTCCATGGACCTTGTGCGTGTGTTTCACAAACGGTTCAGCACCGCGCTGTTCCGCGCAGCTGATGGAATGTCGGTTGCCTTCTATGTGAAGCAGCGTTCCGCCTTGCATGAGGTACAGCGGCCGTTGCGCTCCCGCAAATTCCAATACCTTCTTCTTACGGTCAATCCGTACCAGGGCCATGTCCATTCCCTGATCGGTCTCAAATTCCTTGGCGCTCTGGGCAAAGGCCAGCTTGATCCCTTTGTCCATTTCATCGAGCACCACTGCTGGGTCGTTCACTTTTTTCTCGATGATGATCTGATTCAACAGGTCGGTTCCGATCATGCTCATGAATGCACCCGCCACACCATGGCCTGTACAATCCACAGCAGCGGCCCATGTGATATCGCCATCCACGAAAACCCAATAGAAATCTCCACCGACAACATCTTTCGGACGGTAGAAAACGAAATGGTCATCAAACGCACGGTTCAATTCATCTTCAGAAGGCAGCACCGCCATCTGAATGTTCCGCGCGTAATCGATACTCTCTGTAATGTGCTTGTTCTGACCTTCTACAATTTCCTTCTGCTCACGAAGTTCTTTGGTGCGTTCCTCCACCGTTGATTCGAGAAGACGCTTTTCCTCCTTCAGTCTTCGTTCGCGCAGCAGAATGTACAGGTAGGTTGCAATCAGAAGAATCAGACTGAAGATGATGTAGAATGTCCAAGTTCTCCAGAAAGGTGGTGTGATCTCGAACGAGAAGGTGATCGGATTCTGATTACAGATGTTTGCGCTGTTGCAGGCTACAAGCTTAAAGGTGTATTTTCCTGGCTGTAGATTGGGATAGCTAACGAACGCCTGTGAGCTTGGTGGGTTCCAGGTGTGCTCGTTCCCTTCCAAGATACAGCGGTAGGTAACGTCTTCTGGTTGGCGATGATTGATTCCCTTAAAGATGAAGGTCAACGAATTCTGCGTGTAATCGAGCACCAGATTTTTTGGAAGACCCTCGCTGTCTGTTTCAAACCCGAGTTCTTCCCAATTCACGTCCTGCTGTTCAAGTTGAATGTTTGTAAGGAAGGTCAATGGTTCGTTCAGGTCGTCTCCACGCTCTTTGGTGGTAAATCGGGTAACCCCTTTTGTGGTTCCAACCCACAGATTGTCTCCTTCGGAGAGAATGGAGCCACGTTTACATGTCTTTCCCAAAAAACCGTGCGAATAATCGAAGGTTCGGACAATGAGCGAATCGCCTATGAACCAAAGCTGTTGCAGGCCTTGGGTTGTTCCTACATAGAGATTCTTACCCAGCTGGGCCACCGATCGTAGCGAAGAACCGCGAAGGCCACTTCCTTCATCCAAGTGACGGATCTTTCCGTCTTTGACAAAATAGATCCCGTCCACTTGTGAGGCAATGGTCAGGCCGTAGCTGCTCTCACATATATCGGTAATGGGCGAGCTGGCGCTGATGCCTTCGATCTTTTCTGCCGACATGCCGTCCAGAACGAACACGCTCCCGTCCGAAGTTCCGATGGCCACCGTGCCGTTGGAAGTGGTCTGAAGCGTGGTAATATGGTTTTCTGCAGGATCATCACTTATCGGGATCATGCTGAAATCCATCCCATCATAAATGCTCAGGCCGCTCGGGGTGCCGATTATGAGGTTCCCGTCAGCATCCCGCGCCAGGCAATTGATGTTGTTGTCTGCCAAACCGAACTCGTCAGAATATATGTAGAGTTTCTTCCCGTTCCATTGGAAAATACCTCCAAAATCCATGGTGCCGAACCATAGGTTTCCGTCACCGTCTTCGCCAATAGAACTTATCTGTCGGTCGTTGATGTCGGGGTCGGCAAACGCCTTTACAAACCGACTGCCGTCAAATTTCAGCACGCCACCGCTTTCATTCCCTACCCAGATGGTTCCCTTGCTGTCCTTAAAGATGCAGGTCGGTTCAATCTCCTCATCGTCTGAGGAAAAGAAGTGGGCAAAGGCCAGGTTTTTAATGCGCACCAATCCTTTTCGGGTACCAAGCCACGTATTTCCCTCGCGGTCATTCAGTATGCTCAGCACTTCATTGCTTGTGAGGCCATTTGCCTCCGTCAGATTGAAAACGGTTTCGTTGCGCACACGGGTTGCCCCATTGAATGTTCCAAGCCAGAGGTCTCCGTTCTTGTTGCACGAAATTCGGTTGATCTGGCTGTTGATCAGCTTGTTTGAGAATGATGGTTCATGGAATCTGCCCGAACGCCACGTGCTCAGTCCGTTCAGCGTACCGATCATCATCTGATCGCGGTAAGCGCAGATGTCCGTCACGTAGTTGTTCACCAGCCCGTTCACAACGGAAAGACTTTTCACTTGGCCGTTTTCCAGAATGTTGATGCCCGCGCCATACGTTCCCACCCAGATGTTTCCGTTGGCATCCTCTGCAATGCATCGCGCATTGTTCGAGGAAAGACCGTCAGAAGTGGTCATCGAACTCCAATTTGTCCCATCAAACTTGGAAAGTCCCCCGAATGTGGCGATCCAAATATTGCCGCTTCTGTCCTGAAAAATGTCGTGTACCTCGTTGTTCGCAAGACCCGACTTTTCGGTTATGGAAACAATGGAATCTCCGTAAAAGATGGAGATGCCCCCAGATTGGTGGCCGACCCAAATATGGTCATCGCTATCGCACAGGATGGCCGAACTGTGATTCTCAGCCATTCCATCTTTTTTGTGATAGTTTTTGAAATGTTTGCCGTCAAAACGGCTTACGCCTGAGTTGGTGGCGATCCACACATAACCATGACTGTCCTGTGTAAGTCCGTTGATCTGAGAACCCACAATGCCGCTCTCGGAGTCAAGAATCTCCAGGTCGTAGGACTGGCCATAAACTGTGTTCAAACAGCCAACGACCAACAACAGAAAACATAAACTTAGTAGCCCTCTTCTCAAACGCGTCCACTACTTGGAATTGACCAAGTGGTGGATGCTACGTGTAAAACGTAGAATAGTTCCAAACTATCGATGAGCGAGGAACTCCTTGAACCAAAGGCCAGAATCCTTGATGATCCGTTCCTGCGTTTCGAAGTCAACATGCACCAGTCCGAAGCGCGGATCGTAACCTTCGGCCCACTCGAAATTGTCCATCAGCGACCAGCAGAAGTATCCGCCCACATTCACGCCTTCGCGCTTGGCGCGCAGCACCTGACGCAGGTAATCCTGATAGAACTCTTTGCGCTTGGCGTCATGCACTTGGCCGTTTTCCACCACATCGGGGAAGGCAGCCCCGTTCTCCGTTACAATGATCTTCTTGATGCCATCATACTTATCAAAGTACTTCAGCATTTTGTAGATCCCTTCGGGATGAACCTCCCAGCCCATGTCGGTGATCTCTGGTTTCGGTTTCATCTTCTTCGGGTTCAAAGGCGTTCCGACAACATAAGGGATGATGCCGTTGCCCCGCACGATCATTCGTGAGTAGTTCTGCAAGCCATAGAAATCGAAATCGAAGGCCAAACGCTTCTCATCGCCTTCCTGCATGTAATCTTCGATCTTGCGGATCATTGGCAGGTCATCTGTGGGATAGCCCAAGCCTTGTGGAGGTTCTATGTAGAGGCGGTTGATCAGCACATCGAAACGTTTCAAGGTCTCATCGTGCCTTCCTTTTTCGTTGATCGGTTCCACAGGCGAACAACTGAAGGTGCTGCCGATGTTGGCATCGGGTACATTGGCGCGGACGATTCTTCCGCCCTCAGCCTGACAAAGCGAGGCATGATGCACAGTTGGAACGAAATTCCTTGGCCAGGCTTTCCCTGGCGCGTGAATGCCCAACAGGTAACCGATGGCCGTAAACGCCATGGGTTCGTTGAGCACCATCCAGTTCTTCACCTTATCGCCATAGGTTTTGGTAATGAGGTTGGCGTATTCCTCAAATGCGCCCACCACATCGCGGTTCTCCCAGCCGCCTTTGTCTTCCAATGCTTGCGGAAGGTCCCAATGGTAAAGCGTAAGCCAAGGTTGCACGCCCTGCTCCAAGCACGAATCGATCACGCGGTGGTAAAAGTCGATGCCCTTCTGGTTCACCTGTCCCGTTCCGTTGGGCAGCACGCGCGACCAAGCCGTAGAGAATCGGAACACATCCATGTTCATTTCTTTGATGAGCCCGATGTCGGACGCATAGCGATTGTAGAAGTCGCAGGCCACATCGCCCGTATCGTGGTGTTTGATGTGATTGCCCTTATGCGTGAACGTGTCCCAAATGGAAGGTCCTTTGCCGTCTTCATTCCACGCACCTTCAATCTGGTAGGCCGCTGTGGCCACGCCCCACAGAAAGTCCTTTCCGAAATCATCGGCCGTAAATCCGAGGCCGTACTCCTTTGCAAGGGCTGATGCATAAGGCATCATGGCCAATCCGGCACCACTCATCAGGCTTCTTCGTATCGCTTCGCGTCTGTTCATATTTTTTCAGTTATCAGTCCATGGTCAACAGTCCACAGTTCCATTCAAAGGCTTTTTTTTTCGACCGTTGACCATCGACTATGGACCATCCTGTTTACAACAGTTCAAAAATACCTTTCTATGGGCGGTGACAAGGAAACGAAAGGCCTAATTTTGCAGGCAAATTCCCAAGACAATGAAATTCGGTGTAGTCGTTTTCCCAGGTTCCAACTGCGATCAGGATATGATCTATGTGCTGCGCAACATCATGGGCCAAGAGGTGGTGGAGCTTTGGCACAAGGACCACGACCTGCAAGGCGTTGATTTTGTAGTGCTTCCTGGAGGTTTTTCCTTCGGAGATTACCTGCGGTCTGGCGCCATTGCGCGCTTTTCGCCCATTATGACCGAAGTGATCGAGTTTGCGAACAAGGGCGGCTACGTGTTCGGGGTGTGCAACGGTTTTCAAGTGCTGTGCGAAGCAGGTCTGCTACCAGGTGCTCTTTTACACAACGACAACCAGAAGTTCATTTGCAAGAATGTGAACATCCGTTGTGAGACCACCGATTCAATGGTCACCAACCAGATACAGAAAGGAGCGGTGCTGAAAGTGCCTATTGCGCATGGCGAAGGTCGTTTCTATGCCGATGAGACCAACTTGGCCGAAATCAACACCAATGATCAGGTGCTGTTCCGCTATTGCGATGCGGACGGCAAACTGGATGATGCGGCCAACCCGAACGGGGCGTTGCAAAGCATTGCAGGCGTCACCAACAAGAACCGCAATGTGTTCGGTATGATGCCGCACCCTGAGCGTGCTGCCGATGCCAACCTCGCCAATGAGGACGGCAAGGCCCTGTTCGAATCCATCTTGGCAGGCATTACCGCCTAACGTATTTTTTGTCTTCTGGGCGAAGGAAGGAACTTGACCTACCTCAACCAACTCTTTATTACAAGAGCCTGTCCTGAGCCTGTCGAAGGAAGCGGAGCGGTTGTCATTTGCAAACGTTTGTAAAATGCACCAACTCTCCCCCTATGATAGGGGGAGTACCGCGAAGCGGGGAGGGGGTACAAAAAAGCCCCGCAATTGCGGGGCTTTGTCTTTTTCAGTTCACTCGTAGGCGTTAGACAACCTTCACGTTTACTGCATTCAGTCCTTTACGGCCTTCTTTCAGTTCGAACTCTACTTCGTCATCTTCGCGGATTTCGCTTACCAATCCAGAGACATGGACAAAGTATTCTGTTTTTGTTTCGGTGTCAATAATAAATCCATAGCCTTTGGAGTCATTAAAGAACTTTACTGTTCCTTTTTTCATAATGGGTAATAATTAAAAAATAAAGCCCAAAAGTAGTGTTAATTCTAACGCTGTTAACAGCGCGGTAATTATTCTAACTAAAAAGCCCCGATCAGTTTCCTGTCGGGGCTTTGCTGTCAATCCATCAGCAGCGCAAAGGTCTGGTGGTAGTGCGGGGATGTCAGGTCAAGGAAATACAGACCTTCCGCGCCTTCTGATAGATCGATCTTCGTTTGGATGCTTTGCGTGTCAGCATCCGGCTGATTCTTGTAAACCACATTGCCGTCCTCATCGCGTATCTCAATATTCACGGGGCGGTCCATATTGCTCAGGGCCATCGCCAATGTACGGGGTGCAGGAGCAGCCACGTTCAGGGCCATGCCACTATTGTTTCCCAATTGCACCTCTCTACGGTTTTGGCTCAATGCTACGAACTGGTTCTCGGCAACAGCATTGTTGTACAACGCCTTCTTGGTGTGGAACGGGTAGATGCCGGCCAAACCGTCTTCCAGAACGGGGGTACCATTCAACAGTTCTCGTGGAATGAGGGCTGTTTCCTTGTTCTCCACGTGGTAGTAGTTCACATCGCCATCAGATGTAAGTACCGAGACCATTACCAGATCGTTTGAGGCATTGCTCAGGTAAACCTTGCCCATCTCTGCCTCCTTTTCAAAACGGATACTACAGGTTTGGTTGTCTGAACCCAGCATCATCACTTCTTGGCCTTTTACTTCGCTGATAGCCCAGAAATCGGACTGGTCGGTGATCTGCCCTGTTTCGGAATTGAACATGCTGAACGCCAGTTGCATAGGTGCATTTTCTTGCGCATAACCCGTAGCGAAGTCTGGTGCACCCAAGAACTGAACACCGCTTTCTGCCACTCGTTGGCAAACTTGTACAAATAGTGGGTTCTGAAGCTCTGCTCCGCTCAATGCGATTTCTATCACCAACGGCTTATTTACAGTTGCGGCATATTCCTGCATGTAGGCCAAAGCCTGAACCAAGTTGCTTTCTCCTCCTTTCAAGTTGCGGATGATGACAGTAGATGATGGGTCGTCCGAGCGGTAGGAGATGAATCCCACGTTGGCATTCGGCTCCACTTTTTTAAGATCGGCACGGTCGGCCTCGCTCATCACGCCCTGGTTGTCGAGAACACCTACCACTACACTGGCATTGGCATATTTTACTCGGATAAGGTCGTTTGCCGTTGCGGGAGCGGAACCACCGTTGTGATCCAATTGCGCACTACAGACCCCTTTCATATCATTCAGCTTTACGTAATCCGCCATGCTGATGTCTATTGAAAGAACGTTGCCATGTACCGACTTAACTGAAAGGTTCAGCCCGTCCAGCGCATTACCGTCCAAGCGATTGTTCACCTTTATTAACGCCCCAGACACTTCCGTGGCCCCTTCTGCCATTGCCAAGTTGGCCAAAAGCACCAACGAGATGGAGTAGAGGATAACGGCTGCTATTAATAGTACGCGCGAGAAATTGTCTTTTCCCAGCCCCATTTTGGCCGGTTGCTGTCCTGAGTTGATCGTTTGCTTTTTCATGACCGTCAGTATTAAGTGAGTGACTGATTCAAATGTCAGCAACTACCTCAACATCGATCACGAGTTTGGTGCCAAGAGCTAAGACGGGCGTTTCATACAAATGGGTGACATAGATGATAACCATGTCGTTTGCCCGATTTTATGCGAAAAATGTTGCAACGGGAGTATAAATTGGTTGCAAAACCCTGATAGAGACAAAATTGATAGGGGTTCAAACCTCCTTCTTTACCTGGCTTGGCGAGATGCCGAAATCTTCGGTAAAACACTTGGTAAAATAGGCCGGACTGCTATATCCGACACGGTAAGCGATCTCGGAAACCGTTCCAACCCTGTTCTCCAACAATTGATAGGCGTGCTCCAATCGGTAATTGCGTACAAAGCGACTGGCGCTCTTTCCTGTAAGCGCAATGAGTTTACGGTGCAACTGGGCACGGCTCATGCCTACTTCCTTGCTCAGTTCTTCCACACTAAAGTTCTCATCATCCAAATGCGCATCCACCACGTTTTTCACCCGTAGCAGGAATTTCTCCTCCATCGATGGCTCTGCTGTCACCTCTGGTTTGACAAGCAATGAACGGGAATACTTTTCCTTCAGCTTCTTGCGGTTGTCAATCAGGTTGTTGATGCGCGCATGCAACTCATCCGAACTGAACGGCTTCGGAACATACGCATCTGCGCCCGTCTCAAGTCCAGTAATACGGTTCTCGACCCCGGCCTTTGCTGTAAGTAGAATGATGGGCACGTGGCTGGTCTTTTCCTGCTTCTTCAGGATCTTGGTCACCTCAAAACCGTCCTTTCCAGGCATCATTACATCACACACGATTACATCAGGAACAATCTCCAAGGCCTTTTCAATTCCTGTTTCGCCATCAATGGCATCAAACACACGGAAATTAGGCTCCAATGTCAATCGCAGGAAGTTGCGGATATCGTCATTGTCCTCAATGACCAGCACAATATTCTGTGCGTTCATTTCCTCTTCTGAAAGCGTTTGCTTTTCTGCGGGGAAATCGAATGACATCTCCAATTCAGGATCGATGGTGTCCAATGCGGGGATCTCCAGGCCTGAATCGGTATTTACCATGACCTGATCGATGGGCAGAAGAATCGTTATCTCCGTTCCAACCCCCGAAATACTTTTCAGGTCGATGCTGCCGCTGTGCAGTTCTACAAGGTCTTTGACCAGCGCGAGGCCGATGCCTGTTCCTTTGTTCTTGCGCCAGCGCGAATTCTCAGATTGATAGAAACGGTCGAACACCTTCGGAATCTGTTCTTCCACAATGCCGATTCCTGTGTCTTGAACCACCAGTTTACAGTACTGTTTCCCATTCTTCTCTATCCGTCCGACCTTGAGGCCTACCTCACCGCGATCGGTAAACTTGAAAGCGTTGGAGAGCAGGTTGTAAAACACAAGCTCAATTTTGTCTGGGTCGAAATCCATGTTGATGGTCTCTTCCTCCACTTCAAACTTCAAACCGATTCCTTTCCGCTCCGCAAGGGATGAGAACGATTTTTGAATCTCATTCAGCAACGGAACAATATTGCCTTTGCGGAGGTCGAGATCCATGCGGTCAGCCTCAATTTTGGCGATGTCCAACAGTTGGTTGATGAGCTTTTCGAGCAATTTGGCGTTGCGCTTCACAACCACCAGTTCCTTCTTGGCACGCTCGTCTGCAATGGTAGGAATCACTTGGTCCAAGTGGCCGAGAATAAGCGTCAGAGGCGTGCGGAACTCATGCGTAACGTTCGAAAAGAAGTCAGATTTTACAAGGTCAAGCTGCTTCAAGCGCTCGGCTTCCAATTTCTCCAATGCCAGTTCATCGTTCAGACGCTGGCGTTTCAAACGTCCATTCAGCAGCCACCAGGCCACCAACAGAATGAAGATGGATATGATCGGGACACCCCAATGTATCAGGTCAACGGTAGAGGTCATTAGCGCATTAAATGTAAAACTATCTGGCCTATTTGTAGAAGTTCATTTCGTCTAAATATTCCCACGCCTTTGTTGGCATCAGATACTTCACGGTCTTTCCTTCGGTGATCAACTGGCGGATGAGGCTTGATGAGATGTTCATCTGCGGTGCGTCCAGAACAGAGATATTTCCTTTCTGCGCCATTTCGGTGGTGTCAAAATTCGGTCGCGAATAGACGATAATGGGATAATTCTCCAAAATGGTCTCGTAGTTCTTCCACTTGGTGAGCGATGCAAGATTGTCGCCACCCATCAGCAGCGTGAACGCCACATTCGGGTGTTTTTCCTTCAAATGCGCAAGCGTAACGGTGGTATAACTCGGTTGCTCCAGATGGAATTCGATGTCGGATGCTTTGAAACGCATATCATCTTCAATGGCACGCCTCACCAAGGCCAAACGGTGGTGGTCTTCCAGAAGCGAACTCTTCTTCTTTAATGGATTATGTGGGGAGACCACGAACCAGATCTCTTTCAGCTCGGTGTTGTCGGCCACGTAGCTGGCAATGATCATGTGCCCGATGTGTATCGGGTTGAACGAACCGAAGAACAGACCTACTTTTTTCATCATTAAATTCCCCTCTTGAGAGGGGTAAGGGGTGTGTTTATTTACCAATAAAATCCATCACAAGCCTTTCCGCCTTTCGCTTTGCAACTTCCAGATCATCATTCACAAGGATCACATCAAACTGTTCAGCATATTCCAATTCTTCGGCCGCTTTGCCAACCCGTTTTGCCAAGCTTTCCTCACTTTCGGTGGATCGGCTTCGAAGTCTTCGTTCCAGTTCTTCCAATGATGGCGGTTGAACGAATACGGCCAATGCAGCATCACCGAACTGCTTCTTAATGTTCAGCCCTCCGACCACATCCACATCAAAAACCACATGCTTTCCTTCTGCATGAATGCGATCGATCTCCGAACGCAGCGTTCCGTAGAACTGGTTCTCGTAAACCTCTTCCCACTCCAGAAAATCATCTGCAGCAATGCGAGTTTTGAACTCATCTGCCGAAAGGAAATAGTAATCTTTTCCGTCTACTTCGTTCGGGCGCTTGGCGCGGCTCGTGGCCGAAACGGAGAAGGCCAGTTTCAGTTCAGGTTTGGAAAGAAGATGATGTACGATGGTGGTTTTGCCCGATCCGCTCGGAGCAGAGAAAATGATGAGTTTGCCTGCGCTCATGCCGCGAAGATAAAAGCGAAACCTTCGAGGTTTCGAAAACCTCGAAGGTTTAATCGGACGAGGGCGGAAGCTCCTCTAAAACGGACCACGCCAACCACACCAAAAACGCCATGAAGGCGATCAGGAAAAACCACGAACCGATTGCTATTTCAAATGATTTCAAGACAATGGCCGTGATCAACGCCACAACCGTTACATGTCGGGGAAATCGACTTTTCCGTTTCACCACGGCTACGCGATCAAACAGGAAATAGAACACCAGCGTGGAAATGCCACCTAAACATGAGAAGATATCCGCAGCGGGCCAACCGACAATTGAGAACTGTACACTTACCAGTAGCGCACCAACGCCACAGATAAAAAGACCCCTGAGAATGGGTGATGGGTTTTTCATTGAGATAATCTGAAGTTCGCTACAAACATAAGCGTACCTTTGCGCGCGTTTTTCAAAAAGGGTATGACATCACTACGGAATATTGCCATCATCGCACACGTTGACCACGGAAAGACCTCGTTGGTCGATCGTATGCTGGAGGCAGCGAAAGTTTTTAAGGAACACGAGACCATGGGCGAGCTCGTTATGGACAGCAACGACCTCGAACGGGAGCGCGGAATTACCATTCTCGCCAAAAACGTGGCGGTGAAATGGAAAGACACCAAGATCAACATCATCGACACTCCTGGACACAGCGATTTCGGTGGCGAAGTGGAGCGAGTATTGAACATGGCCGATGGCGTGCTGCTGTTGGTGGATGCCTTCGAAGGGCCGATGCCACAGACACGTTTCGTGTTGCAGAAAGCCATTGAACTTGGCTTGAAACCGATCGTGGTTGTCAATAAAGTAGATAAGCCGAACTGTACGCCAGATGAGGCGCAGGAAGCAGTTTTCGACCTCATGTTCAACTTGGGCGCCACGGAGGAACAGTTGGATTTCCCAACCGTTTTCGGTTCTGCCAAGCAGGGTTGGATGGGTCCAGAGCCATTCGAGCCAACTGGAAACATCGATTACTTGATGGAGCAGGTGATCGAGCACATCCCAGAGCCGAAAGTGGCCGAGGGAACTTCGCAAATGCAGATCACATCGTTGGATCACTCTCCGTACATCGGTCGAATCGCCATCGGGCGTCTGTATCGCGGTACGCTGAAAGAGGGGCAGCAAGTGGCCATGATCAAGCGCGATGGAACCGTAGTGAAAGGAAAACTGAAGGAACTTTACCTGTTCGAAGGAATGGGTAAGATCAAAGTACAGGAGGTGAAGGCCGGAGAGATCTGCGCGCTTGTTGGTCTTGAAGGATTTGAGATCGGAGACACGGTTGCCGATGTGGAAAATCCAGAGGCAATGCCACCGATCAGCATCGATGAGCCGACCATGAGCATGCTTTTCACCATCAACGATTCTCCGTTCTTCGGTAAGGAAGGCAAGTTCGTCACGTCACGTCACGTGCGCGAGCGGTTGGAAAAGGAGTTGGAGAAGAACCTTGCGCTTAGACTGCATGAAACAGGTTCAGCAGATAGTTTCCAAGTGTTCGGTCGTGGTGTGTTGCACCTTTCGGTTCTTATCGAAACCATGCGAAGAGAAGGCTACGAACTTCAGATCGGACAGCCGCAGGTTATCATCAAAGAGATCGATGGCGTGAAGTGCGAGCCGGTAGAAGATCTGACCATCGACCTTCCAGAAGAAGTGCATGGAAAAGCGGTGGAAATGGTAACGAACCGTAAAGGAGAGATCGTGAACATGGGTCCGAAAGGCGACCGCATGCTGCTCGAATTCGTTATTCCATCACGCGGCATCATCGGTCTTCGAAACCAGTTGCTGACAGCTACCGCTGGAGAGGCCATCATGAGCCACCGTTTCAAAGAATATCAACCATATAAAGGAGTTATTCCTGGTCGTCAGAACGGTTCATTGATCTCAATGGAACCGGGCGAGGCTATTCCTTATACATTGAGCAACCTTCAGGACAGAGGTAAGTTCTTTGTCGATCCGGGAACACCGATCTACGAAGGTCAGGTGGTTGGCGAGAACACCCGCGCTGGCGATATGATCGTAAACCTTACCAAGACCAAGAAGATGAGCAACATGCGCTCTTCTGGTGCGGATGATAAGATCAGAATCGCTCCGGCCATCAAATTCTCGTTGGAGGAAGCCTTGGAATACATTCAGTCGGACGAATACGTGGAGGTAACTCCACAGTCTATCCGTTTGAGAAAGACATTCCTAAAAGAGCACGAGCGCAAGAAACTGGGTAAGGTTTAATCCAGTAAGTTAGGGTTTGATGCATCAAACCCTAACTTACCTTTGCCCCATGTTTGAAGACACGGATAGAACCGAATTGAGCGAACTCGGAGAGTTCGGACTTATTGAGAAGATCAAGGAAAGTGTGGAGCTCCGTCAGAAGAGTTCCATCAAAGGAATTGGCGATGATGCGGCCGTTCTCGGAACGGGCAAAATGAAAACCCTCGTCACTACCGACATGCTGATGGAAGGAATTCACTTCGACCTCAGCTATGTACCGCTCAAACACTTGGGCTACAAAGCGGTGGCCGTCAACCTTTCCGACATCTATGCCATGAACGGAAAGCCCACACAGATCACGGTTTCCATCGGGCTATCAAGTCGGTTTTCGGTAGAGGCTATTGATGAACTTTACACGGGAATTCTACTCGCTTGCGAGAAATACAATGTGGATCTTGTAGGTGGCGATACTACCAGTTCGCAAAGCGGATTGGCCATCAGCATCACCGCTATTGGTGAGGTGGATGAGGAAAAAGTGGTGTATCGCAGCGGGGCCAAGGAAACCGACCTCATCTGTATTACAGGCGATCTGGGCGCGGCCTATCTCGGACTTCAATTGTTGGAGCGCGAGAAGCGAATCTTTCAAGAGAATCCAGGCGTGCAGCCCGACTTGAGCGGACACGATTACGTGCTCGAACGCCAACTGAAACCAGAACCGCGTGCCGACATCATCGACATTCTGGAACTTGAAAAGGTGATTCCAACTGCGATGCTCGACATCTCTGATGGTCTCAGCTCCGACCTTTTGCACATCTGCACCCAAAGCGAAGTGGGGTGCCGCATCTATCTGGATAAGATCCCAGTGGACCACACTTCAGGATTGGCAGCGGAAGAACTCAATCTCGACCCAACCACGTGTGCATTGAATGGTGGCGAAGACTACGAACTACTGTTCACGGTAGATATCAAGGACCACGACAAGATCAGTTCCAATCCCGCTATCCGAATCATTGGTCATATCACCGAGAAGAGCGATGGCTACAACCTTGTTTCAGGCGAACAGATGATCGAGCTGAAAGCTCAGGGCTGGAAGCATTTGGGATGACCCGTAGGCTGAGTGTAGGCTGAGCGCAGTCGAAGCCTAAGCCTAAGCCTTCTTCACAAACTCCGACTTCAGCGCCATGGCTCCGAAGCCATCGATCTTACAATCGATATTGTGGTCGCCATCTACCAGACGAATGCTCTTCACCTTGGTGCCAGCCTTGATAGGTCCTTTGGCTCCTTTTACTGGTAGGTCTTTGATCACCACAACCGAATCACCGTCCTGCAAAAGGTTACCATTAGAATCTTTCACAACAAGCGTGTCTTCAGCGGCTTGTTCTTCCGGATTCCACTCGTGGCCGCATTCCGGACACGCGTAGAGGGCATCGCTCATCGCATAACCGTAGGGCGACTTGCATTCTGGGCAGGGCTTCAGTTCTTCAGACATCTCTTTTTCACTTTTGAATCCGCGGCAAGTTAGAACGTTTTACCGCGTTGTGCATCCTGAGAAAAATCAGGAAAAGGTTGATTTGACATGTAAAGAGGGGTTATGCACGGAAATTTGTGAAAATAATTCGCAATACCCCCATTATTATTGGGCATAATGATTGAAAATTTGTAAAAATTTCAAAAATCAACATCATGGTAATAGGGGTTCCAAAAGAAATTAAGAATAATGAGAGCCGTGTGGCACTTACGCCATCTGGCGCACATGAATTCATTAAGAGAGGCCACAAGGTCATCATTGAAACCTTCGCAGGTCACGGAAGCGGTTTCCCAGATGAGGATTACCGTGAGGTTGGTGCTGAGATCTTTGCTACGGCTGATGAGGTTTGGGCCTCAGCCGAAATGATCATGAAAGTAAAAGAGCCGATCGCAGAGGAGTACGCTCGTTGTAGAAAGGACCAACTCATCTTCACGTATTTCCATTTTGCATCCAGCGAACCGTTGACGCACGCTATGATCGCAAGTGAGGTGGTGTGTTTGGCATATGAGACCGTGGAAACTGCAACTGGCTCATTGCCATTGTTGGTGCCGATGTCGGAAGTGGCAGGAAGAATGGCCATTCAGGAAGGCGCGCGCTATTTGCAGAAGCCAGTGAAAGGTCGTGGGGTGTTGCTCGGAGGTGTTCCGGGAGTGGCACCAGGCAAAGTGTTGATCCTTGGTGGAGGTATCGTTGGGGTGCAGGCAGCCAAGATGGCGGCCGGATTGGGAGCGCACGTGACCATTCTGGATGTGAGCCTTCCGCGCTTGCGCTACATCAACGACATCATGCCACACCATGTGGTAACGGAGTTCAGCAGCGAGTACAACATCCGTAAGCATATACAAACACATGACCTGATTGTTGGGGCGGTGCTTATTCCAGGAGCGAAGGCACCAAGGCTGATAACGAAAGACATGTTGAAATTGATGAGACCCGGGACTGTGATCGTGGATGTAGCGGTGGATCAGGGAGGTTGTGTGGAGACCTGCACACCGACCACGCACCAAGACCCTGCCTTCATTATTGATGATGTGGTGCACTACTGCGTGGCCAACATGCCAGGCGCGGTTCCTGCAACATCTACCATTGCGTTGACAAATTCCACGCTTCCATACGCGCTTCAATTGGCAGATAAAGGCTGGAAGAAAGCCTGTGCCGAGAATGAGGAACTGAAAAAAGGCCTCAACGTGGTGAATGGGGAAGTGGTGTACAAAGGCGTTTCCGAAGCATTCAATCTTCCTTACACCGAGGTGGAAGCCCTGCTGGAAGAGGAGGTACTGGTCTAAACAGTAACTGAGATAACGGTTACGTCATCCACCTGTTCCTCTTTTCCCTTCCAATCTTCGAAGATGACATTCAGGGCTAAGAGATTTCCCGAAAGGGCCATCTGGCGGATTATTTCACGCATGCGCTTACTGCCAAGTTTCTTGCCCTGCGGTCCTCCGAACTGGTCGGCAAAACCATCAGAGAACAGGAACAGGCGGTCGCCTTCGTTCAGTTCAACAGTTGATTCGGAGAAAGTTCCAGCATCCATGAAACCACCGATGGAGCGTCTGTCGGCTTTCAACTCAAACATGCGCATCCCTTTTTCCTCTTCCCGAAGATTGCCACTTGGCAGATCGTCTTTCGATGTAAGTATCCAAAGCGCGTTGTGGGCACCAGCGTACGAAACGGTCCGTTTTTTAGGGTCGATGGCCACCAAGCAGATGTCCATTCCGTCCTTCACGCTTCCCCCACTTTTGCCGAAAGCGTCCTCCACGTGGTCGCTCAACTGCTGAAGGATGGCCGCAGGCGAGGTCAACTTTTCCTCCAGCACCGCCTTGTTCAATCCCTGAAACCCGACCATGCTCACCATCGCCCCAGGAACACCATGACCGGTACAATCAGCCACGGCCAAATAGATGGTGGTTCCCCCTTCTTGGGAGGTTTGGGGGAGGCTTTCCATCCAGTAGAAATCGCCCGAAACAATATCCTTTGGGTTATAAAGGATGTGGAATTCGGAGAAGTGCTTGGCAAACATCTCTTTTTTGGGAAGGATGGCCGCCTGCAAGCGTTCGGCATAGCGGATGCTGTCCGTAATGTGTTCGTTCTTCTCTTCAATAATGGACTTCTGCTCCGAGATCTCTGCATTTTTTCTTTCCAGGACAAGGTTGGCCTTGGTTCTGGTGCGGTAGAAAAAGAAGAGGATCAATGAGATGATTCCAAGCAGAAAGGTGACAATGACAGCGGTGGTCAGGTAAGTTTCACGTTTGCGCAGTTGCAGGTCCGCAACTTCTGCCTGGGCGGTCAGAAGCTCGATCTGGTTCTCCTTTTCAAGCGTTTGGTAGCGTGCATCCTTTTCGGTCAGCATCGACTGCATCTCTTGCTTGTAAATGCTGTCTCGCAGCTCAATGACCTTCGCGTACAGGCTCATGGCCTTTTCGTTCAACCCCAGTTTCTCGTAGCATTTGGCCAGAAAGTACATGGCCTCCCACACGTAAGAACGCATTCCCAGTTGTTTTACCATTTCCAGTCCGCGCTCATAATACCTGATGGCTTCACCAAAGTCTTCCTGTTCAAAGTAGATACTTCCCAACGTGATAGTGGCCGTGGCAATGCCCCGTGGATCGTTCAGTTCCTGTGTGATGCGTAGCGCCTCTTTTGCATGGGCCAATGCCTGCGCGGTCTTTGATACGTTTTTATAGGCCTGCGCCAGGTTCACTTCCGAACGGGCGATACTGCGCTCGTAACCAAGCTGCTTGTAAAAGGCCAACGACCTTTCGGAGTAATCAATTCCCTTGTCATAGTCATTCATTTTGATATAGACCAGGCCCAGATTGCCCAATTGCGAGGCGATGCCATCCAGGTTGTTCATGCTTTGATGGATCTCTAACGATTGACGGTAATACGGAAGCGCCTCGGGCATGTTTGTGAAGTAGAAGACGTTGCCAATGCTGTTCAGCACGGACGCACGCTCTGTTTTCAACGAATCGCCTTTGAGAAAAGAAAGGGCTTCGAAGAATGCCTCGGTGGCTTTTTCGTAAAGCGCCAAGTGGTAATATGCTCTTCCGAGTTCCTTGTTCAACGTGGCCTTCAGGCGTACTTCAGATGCAGGAATGCGGAGCGCCAATGCCTTTCTGTAAATGACAATGGCCAGCGAGTCGTTTCCATTTCGGGCAATGGCAGCCGCCTTGCTCGCCAGCGCCTTCGCGTTTTGCACGTCATTGCCCGACCGTTGCGCCAGTTCCAGCTGTTTTTCGGCATAGGCAAGGGCAGAATCAGCATGAGCCTCCAACAGTTCATCAGATATCTTTCCCAAAAGCTCCATCTGCACAGCGGCAGCCTGAGCCGTACTCAACTCACGTTTAAGACTGTCGGCAAGCGGAGTTTGCCCATGCGCGACCAACCATGCCGAACAACAGAGAAGGATGAGCGGAATCGTTCTGAGCCTCATTTCATGCTAAAGGTAAAACAGTCCGCAAAACGATAGTGGCTTTTTCCAAAACCGTAACTTTGCGCCTTAGAATCCACCATGAGTGACGCTATAAAGCACGAGTGCGGAATTGCAATGGTCCGCTTGCTGAAACCTCTCAGCTACTACAAGGAAAAATACGGTACGAGTTTCTATGCCCTGAACAAGATGTATCTCCTGATGGAGAAACAGCACAACCGCGGGCAGGATGGCGCGGGGTTGGCCAACATCAAGTTCGATATGCCACCCGGAAAGCGGTACATCAGCCGCCATCGTTCCAACTCATCCACACCCATTAAAGATGTGTTTGCGTACATCAATCAGCGCTTCGCGGATGAGTTTGAGAAGCATCCCGAACACATTCAGGACCCCGAATGGTTGAAGCAGAACTTGGGCTTTACTGGAGAGATCTTCCTCGGACATTTGCGTTACGGCACCTTCGGTGGAAACAGCATTGAGCATTGCCATCCGTTCCTACGCCAGAACAACTGGATGACACGGAACCTTGTGTTGGCAGGCAACTTCAACATGACCAACGTGGATGAGCTTTTCCAGCAGTTGGTGGAGATCGGTCAGCATCCGAAGGAGATGGCCGATACCATTACCGTGTTGGAGAAGATCGGGCACTTCATTGATGAGGAGAACGACCGACTTTACTACGAGTACAAGAAGCAGGGCATCAGCAAACTGATGGCCACACCGCTTATTGCGGAGAACATGGACATCCAGAGGATTCTGGTAGAATCTGCCAAGAAGTGGGATGGAGGATATGCCATTGCGGGCATGATCGGACATGGAGATGCATTCGTGATGCGCGACCCGGCAGGTATCCGCCCCGCGCACTGGTATATGGATGATGAGGTGATTGTGGTGGCGAGTGAGCGTCCTGCCATTCAGACGGCCTTCAATGTGAAGTGGGAAGATGTAAAGGAGATCCAACCCGCGCACGCACTCATCATCAAGAAGGATGGAAGCGTTTCCGAGAAACCATTTCGGGAGCCGCTGGAACGGAAGTCATGTTCGTTCGAGCGCATCTATTTCTCTCGCGGTAGCGATAAGGACATTTACGAAGAGCGCAAGGAACTGGGCCGCTTGGTGGTGGCGCCTGTGCTGCGCGAGATCGATTACGACATCAAGAACACCGTTTTCAGTTACATCCCCAATACGGCCGAAACCGCATTCTATGGTATGGTGAAAGGAGTGGAGGATTACGTGAACGTGCTGAAGACCGATATGATCCTGCAAGGGAAACGTTCGTTGGATGCAAAGCAGGTGCGTGAGATTCTGAGCATGCGCGCACGTGTGGAGAAACTCACCATCAAGGATGCCAAGCTGCGCACCTTTATTACGGACGATGTGCACCGAGACGACCTCGTTTCGCACGTGTACGACATCACCTATGGTGCGGTGCGAAGAGGAGAAGACAACGTGGTGCTGATCGATGATTCCATTGTGCGCGGAACCACGCTGAAGCAATCCATTCTGAGAATTGTGGACCGACTGGGACCGAAGAAGATCGTGATCGTTTCGAGCGCGCCTCAGATCCGCTACCCCGATTGCTACGGTATCGACATGGCCAAGTTGGGCGATTTCATGGTATTCAAGGCAGCGGTGGAACTCCTTAAGGAGACCAAGCAGGAGAACATTCTGGACGATGTGTACGAGAAGGCGAAAGCACAGATGGAGCTTCCGTTGGAACACACCGTCAACGTGGTGAAAGAGATCTACAAGCCGTTCACAGCCGAGCAGTTGTCTGACAAATCAGCCCAGATCATTTCGCCTCCGAGCATCAAGGCCGAGGTGAAACTCATCTTCCAATCCATTGAAGGGCTGCATTCTGCCTGCCCCGAGCATTTGGGAGATTGGTACTTCACCGGAAACTATCCCACACCAGGCGGTAACCGCGTGGTGAACCGTGCCTTCATCAACTACATGGAGGGCAAGAACGTGAGAGCGTATTGATTATCTTAGCGTAATGAAAGTCATTCTTGACATAAAGGACAGTCGCAGTTCATTTTTCATGGAGTTGCTGAAGAGCTTCGATTTTGTAAAGGTTGAGTCAACCATTGAAGAGAAGAAAAAACTAAAGCAAGTGCAGGATCTGAAAGAGGCTTTCGAGGATGTGAATGCCCATCTGAGTGGCAAGAAGACACCCCAGTCTGCCAAAGACCTGTTGGATGAGCTTTGAGGTTGTTGCCACCGAGCCGTTCAAGCGAAAACTCAAACGTCTTCTTAAAAAACACCGTTCCCTAAAAAGCGATCTGGGTGCGTTGATCGATGAATTATCAGAGAACCCTGAAAAAGGCACACCACTCGGAAACGACTGTTACAAGATAAGGCTTCTCAACTCACCGAGAGATTGATAGAATCTTATGGGCATCGCGCCTTCATCAACTACATGGAGGGCAAGAATGTGAGGGCTTACTGAGAGCTGTTAGCTTTTAGGTATTAGCGGTCAGCATCTGGTATGGCCGGTGCCGGTATTCAGTGTGTCTGGGTGGATGAACCGCATCTCATCAGCGAAAGCGTATTTATACCGTAACTTCGTTCAGTTGTCACATGAGACAGGTTGTCCAAATAATATTGTTAATGAGCGCGTTTGTCGGTCCGATTCATGGTTCTGCGCAATCGGTGACTTACAATTCAGATGTGGCCTGTATCTTATTCGAGCATTGTACAACATGCCACCATGTAGGTGGAATCGCTCCTTTTTCATTGATGAGCTATGATGATGCATCGGCCGCAGCTTATGGCGTCATGCAATCGGTAAATGCGGGCACCATGCCGCCTTGGCCTCCCAATCCGGATTATAACCATTTGGCCCATGAGCGTATGCTAACGGATGAGGAGATACAGACGATAACCGAATGGGTGAATGCAGGAACACCGGAAGGCAATGGGTTGCCGCCTGTTCAGCCTGTTTATTCGGGAGATGAGGAGATATCCTCACCAGACCTTGTGCTGACAATGCCGGAATACATCGTCAATACAAGTGGAGAGGACGTGTTCCGATGTTTCGTTGTGCCCACCTCGTTTCCGCAGGATATTTATGTCACCGCACTTGAAGTAGTACCAGGCAATCGCGCGGCAGTTCATCATGTCATGATCTATTATGACGAGACAGATCTACCCCAACAGTTTGATGAGGCCGAACCAGGACCTGGATATACAAGCTTCGGCTCTACCAATAGCGAAGCATCCGTTCCAGTAGCAGGTTGGGGGCCGGGGCAGGGCAAAAGGGTTTTTCCAGATGGTATGGGCGTGCGGATTCCAGCTGGTGCTTCCATCGTAATGCAGGTTCACTACCCGGCAACCTCAAACGGTCAGACGGATCAGTCGAAGATCAATATGATCTATACTACCGAGCCGCTTCGTGAGATTCAGATCCATTCATTTATCGACCATTTCCATTTGAATGAAGGAACGTTGACCATTCCGGCCAGTGAGGTCAGGACATTCACGGGGCAGTACACGCTACCCCTTCAACAGGACATTACGCTGCTGGACGTAAACATTCATATGCACCTGTTGGGAAACAATGCCAGAACGTGGGCCGTTCTGCCAAATAACGAAACGGTTCCGCTGATGGAGATCGATCATTGGAATTTTCATTGGCAGGGATTCTATGACTTCCGCCAACCGATAAGAATACCTGGAGGAACGGTTTTCCATGGTGAGGCGACCTATGACAACACATCCAACAATTCTGATAACCCGAACAATCCTCCGCAAACCGTAAGCGCAGGCAATGATTCGGATCAGGAGATGATGCTCATTCTGTTCAGTTATGTGGCTTATGAACCCGGTGATGAGCAGATTCTGGTAGACACAACTACGGTTCATCCCGAGCATAATTGCATGTATGTAGGGGTGGATGATCACTTGGAGGAACCCCCTGAAATACATCTCTACCCGAATCCTGTGCGAGACAGGGTCTATATTCAACTACCCAACGCTGCGCCTTTTGATGTGAGCATACTGGATGTTGCTGGTAGGGAGGTTCTAAGGCGCACCAACTGTGTGGGTAATCAGCTTGATGTTTCACGCCTTGGGGCAGGAAGCTACCTCCTGCGAATCGGACAGGGCGAACGGGTTGGCACGCAGCGCTTCTTTAAAGCGGAGTAAGCCGCTACTTCATTTTGATCAGCTTCTTGGTGATGATGCCGGCAGAAGTTTCAAGGTTGACGAGGTAAACTCCGTTGGGATGATCTTCCAAGTGGATCGAAGCCCAGCCATTGCATCGTTTTGTCACCACAAGTTCGCCCAAAGCGTTGTAGATGGTCAATTGGGTCGGTTCGTTGGTTTTGATGACGGCTTGGCCTGTTGTCGGATTCGGGTATAGGTTGATCTGAGGCTCAAAATGTTCAGCAACACCAACATTCAGAGTAGTGTTCTCAAACCAACTCAATCGGTTGGCATTGGTCCATAGTGTAAAGACATCCTCATCCCCGTCTTCATCTGCATCGGAAGCAAGGAGGTAGCTCATGCCTGGAATTTGACCGAAACTCTGTATCGAGTCGAACTGGGTGGTGCCATCATTCTCCAGATACACTCCAAGATCATTGGCAACCAGAATATCTGATGCTGAATCCACATTGATGTCGGCAATGTCCATATCGCTGATTTCCAAGGTAGAAATGACCAGTGGCGCAAAGGTTCCGCCTCCGAGATTTTCGAACCAGTAAAGATGAGCGTTGCCGTCAGAAATGATGTCCACATCGCCATCATGGTCCAGGTCTGTTGAGAAAACACGAGCGACATTGTTCAGGCTATCGGCAAAAACCTGTTGGGCGCCAAGGCTTCCACCATTGTTCTCAAACCAGTAGATTCTGTCGTCATCGTGTCCGGCCACCAGAAGATCCATATCCAGATCGTTATCGATGTCAGCTGCAAGCACGCCTCTGGGGCCGTCAATGGAATCGGTCAACAGTTGCAACGTCCCGAACGTTCCGTTACCGAGGTTTTTGTACCATCCGACCTTATCAGGCGTCATATTCAAATAAACAGCCCCGCTGATGCTCGTAACCAGATCCGGATAATTATCATTATCAATGTCGGCTACGGTCATGTCAGTAACATTGGCATACCCATCGATTGACTCCAAGGAGCTGAACGTGCCATTTCCAAGATTCTCTATCCGGTCAATTTTGCGTTGAGCGGAGCTGTAAACAACGAAGTCAAGATCAGCATCAAGGTCAAGGTCGGCAACCCTGACCTTGCTTGCACCATCAATACCTTTCAGAATGATCTTGGGGTCTGAAAAGAGACCTCCACCCAAGTTTTCGAAAAGGCTCAGCCTGTCGCTGTTGTAAGACACCACGAAGATGTCCTTATCAGAGTCACTGTCAATATCAGCGGAAAGAAAATCGAGCGGCCTGTAAAGGTCCGGTGTAATGATGTTTTCCCGGTCAAACGTCCAATAACCCAAGTTCTTGTACCAAGAGACCTCATTATCACCATAGGAATCCAAGCTTACGATTTCGAGATTTCCATCCGTGTTCGCATTGACGGACATGACCTGATTGGCACCTCTAACCACCGAATCAACGACCAACTGCGGCCCGAATATACCTTGACCAAGGTTCGGGTACCAGGCCACTTTCGAGTCAAACTTGGAGGCCGAGATGGCGTCAATATCCCCGTCATTGTCCAAGTCGGCCGGGTAAATGGATTTTAGATAATCCACCTCGGTGCTGATGATGGATTGCGGCACGCTACTGAAGCTGGCGGAGTCATTCTGCAGCCAGAAGACCTTGCCGTATTCCCCCAACAGAAGGTCGGGTCGGTGGTCATTATTAATATCCGAGATCTCCAATAGATTACAGTTGAAGGCAAGAGAACTATCGATCGGTTGCTGCGTTCCGAATGCCCCAGAACCGAGATTCTCATACCACACCACCTGCCCGTCCCTGTTCTGCGTGGCAACCACATCCATGTCCCCATCCCCATCAAGGTCGGCACTGCGGACAACGGATACCGAAAACTCATCCGATAAGGGAGAAAACAATTGCCTTGCTCCAAACTGACCGCTACCAAGGTTCTCGTACCAGGCGGCAAAGCCAACATCCGGATGACAGTCAAACTCTGTTGCGCTTCTGGCCCCGAGCAGCACATCTACCAAACTATCACCATTCAGGTCGGCCGCGTAAGCGGAAGCAGCAATAGGTATGGTGTCTTCAATGAAGTTCTTTGGCCCGAAGTGTCCGTTCCCCAAATTTTCAAACCAAACTAAGCGACCCTCCACTGGTGGCGGAGGTGGCGGTGGAATGTGGGAATTTCTGTTCTCTTCTCCCATCAAGCTGTCCGGGTTGCAGTAATACTTGTTGTAGGTACAGATGATATCGATGTCCTCATCCCCATCCAGATCGGCCGCATGGATATCACTTACCTGCTGCGTGTTGATGGCCACGGTGTCCATATCGGTAAATTCGTTGTTCCCCGTATTTCGCCACCAAACCATCACCGTGGCTGCCCCATAGTAATTGTCGCCTCCTGCAGCAATAATGTCCTCCAGCCCATCTCCATCCAGATCGGCAACATGCATTACTCGCGGATATTCCAATATCGGGTCGGTAAGAACATGCTCCGGTCCTATCTGAGAGAAAGCATGGGAAGAAACCAAGAGATTTGAAAAAAGAAACAACAGTCTTTTGGAAAGACGGGAGGACGAGCGGCTCATGAGGAAGGTTTTGTCTGTTAAAGGTAAAGAAACAATCAAACACCCTGCGGCTTCAAATAAATTCACCTACCATTGCCCATCCTCTTCGTCTGTCCGGTGTCTACAATTAGTTGGTGACGGCTATGATGGTCTTCTTCGTTTACGGATCTGAGCCCAATACTTCTTTATGTGGTCTACTTTGTCCAGATGTCCTTTGGCAATACGGAGCATATCGGAAACATCTCTGATAAGTTCATTTGATCTATAGAGGTAAGTCGATATCCTTTGTATGTGCCAATGTGTGGTATTGGGTTCCATGGCCCTTGAACCCTTGAGCAGCTTGAGCGATTGATTGCAATACAGTTGCTCGTGCTGCTTGAAACGCTTCAGTTTCTTGTCAATGAGTGCGAATTTGTTCTCGGCCAAACGCAAACAGTCAAGCATGTAGAGCTCGTGGTATTTTCTCATCTCCTCATCCATGGTTACCAGATACTTCTCTACCCGCTTCGCTTTATTCTTAACGGAGGTGTACTTCTTTCTGAAATCGGCCATTTTGGCCGTGGCCTCTTCATGCTTCTGTAGGGCAGCCTCCAAGACAGGAAGCAGGTCAGGCCAAATGTTTGGATAATGGTTCAGGTCCATGATGTTGGAATTGGTACAGACTAAGATAATCAGTTTGCACGAAGTTGGAAGTGCTTACTCCAGAGAACTATTGCCCTCGACCATAGCAAACGCAATTGCTCGCCCACCAACCGACCTGCCAAAATCAATTTAGAAATCAAGGCTGCAGGGAGGGGCTTTAGATGAAAAGCTGTCTGAGCGAAGCGAGTTCTTTTCATCTGTGGTTGGCGGGAGCCGTAGCATTTCCCTAATTGATTTTGGCCAGTCTTGATCTTTTGTTCCTGTAGCACCTGTGCTGAGTTTATCGAAGCATCAAGCCAAAAGAATAAGAGAAACATCAAGGCACCACCACAGGCGTCATCTGAAAGTCATAAACAGCACTTTCGCCATCCCCCAGCGTACCCGAATTGCTCACCGACTCATACCCGACCTTCTCAGCCAAAAAGGAGAACCCACCGGGCGTAATGCCCTCAAACACGTAATTTCCATTGACATCCGTAAGCACGGTTACGGGAGGCGTAGCCGTACCCGAGGTAGAGGAAGTTAGCGTAACGGCCACCTCAACGATCGGAGTAAGCGTGTTGGCATCGGTTATCTGTCCTGAGAGCTTGGCATCTGTTGAAGAAGGATCGGTGCCACCTCCAGGTCCTTTGCGATCGATGACGATTCGGGCTTTTGTGTACCCGTTGTAGAGGTCGGGGTCGGAGGTTTTGAAGTTGAGCATGACGGGGTCGATGTTCTCTTTGAGGAGCTTCATGGTATCATCGAAGACGGTCTTGAGATTGCTTGTGTGCGTACTTCGTGTGTTTACGGCCTCGCGGGGCGTTGCCACGGCACTTTCATAATCGGTGATGGCGTCCTGCCATGTGGTCATGGTGGCTGCGGTAATGCCGTAATCGGCCATGGAGGCCAAGTTATCGTTGACCAAGATGTAGCGATGGGTGCAGTAGGCGGCAACGGTGTCGTCCTTTATTTTCTCGAGGCCCGATTCTGTGACCTTGAACTCTTCGGCCAGCGTTGCATTTCCCTCGGCCACGGCCCAAGCGCGTGCGATACCAAGGATGTTGAATGTGAGTTCGTTGAGGTTTGTGCGGAGGTTGGTCTTGGTCTGTGCAACCCCCTTGATATTGGCCGATTGCCCCGCCAAGTTGCTGTTGATAACGGCAATGTTGGTGGCGAGCTTGGGAAAGTTGAGCGCGAGGATGGGTACTGCGTCTATGGTCACTTGATTGGCGGTGTAGAAGTCCTTAAGAATAAGGAGCATGTCGAGTTGATTTGATTGATCGTCTGTCATGATTTCCAGTTTTTAATGATTCATGGTCTTTCTTTTGGGAGGGCTGCTTTTGCATTTTAGGAAGCTTGCGCCCTCTGCTCCATTAACGATGGTGAAAAAGCGGGCATTGCATTGGCCGAAACTTATGGTGTGCTGAATAACCACTGGTTGGTGATTGCACACTTGTGGATGGCTGTTGCACGATTACTGTTGGTTATTGCAAACGCACGGATGGCGATTGAACGATTTCTGTTTGCGATTGCACAACCAAGGTTGGTTATTGAACAACTGGAGTTGGTTGTTGAAAATGCATGGTTGGTGATTCAACGACACTTGTTGGTGGTTGAAAAGCACCTGTTGGCGATTGAAATACCAATGTGAGGCATTTTTTAACAAAAAGAGTGGGTAGTGATATACGAAACTCAACTTGCAAGACGTTGTGATGGAATAAATCTATCTGCGATGATACGTCTTGACATTCACCGACTATTAGCCCTGAACAACATCCGTTATGGCCGTTCTTTTCTGATCAACCATGGTTTTACACCGAGCGAGGCACGGGGTCTGTTGCACACGGAGGCCAAAGAGGTACGGCTGGTAACCATGGAGCGGTTGTGCAACACCTTCCATTGCCAACCGAATGATCTATTTACTTGGATTGGCGACCGTAAGAGCCACCTGAATGCGTTGAAGAAATCTGATTTTCCTGAATTGGCGCGGCTGCTTGCTGGTAAATCGCCTCAGGAAATTGAGGAGATTCTGAGGAGGATTGAGAGGGGTGGGTGAGCTGCGAGAAGTGAGTTTGGAGAAGCGAGTTTATAGATCAATTATAAGCTGATCGTGCTGATTATGAGCAAGAGACCCTTCAGAACCGTTGCTCGGGCGGGGGGCGTCTCAAAAAACAGACGTTAGAATTACAATTAAAACGGATACTGCGGAAACAGCAGCAGAAACCACGGAGATGACGTTCGCTCGTTTTGAATATTCCACTGCCTCTATCGAAGCCGCACGTGCCCGCTCATTCTCCTCGCGATCCTTGTTCATCTCTGTAATGTAATGCCTCATGCCCCCAAGGCAGGAGAAAGTACGGCCTTTGATCGTTAGATAGTGATCCCCATGAATTGACACGTGATTGGTTCCATCATTGCCTCTCTCGTGAGTGTCGTGCACCAATCCGACATCAATAAGCAGTTGAAGACACTTTTCGGTAAGGACTGATGGGGTCGGCACGCCATCTATCGTTAAGGACTGCCCTCGTCTGAAACACGCGGCACAGCGACCTACGTCATCTGTTCCCGCAAGAAGTATGTAGTCCATGATTGCCACTTCCCTTTCTGAGAAGCCATTGAAGTAAAGCTCCTCCAACGTGAATTCTTTTCTAATAGCCATGTTTTGAGAGTTGATTCAACATATCAAAAATCCAGCCGAAGACCATAACCTATTTATGGTCTGCCCTGCCTTCAAAAAAATGTTTTGGTTCAGAGGTACTTCTTCAGTACTGCTTGCTTCTGGGGGGGAAGTGCCGCAAGTTCCTCCTCCAAATTTTGGATACGGGTTTCTATCGCTTCTATCTCAGATAGGATACGCTGCTGTTCTGAGAGAGGAGGCAAAGGCACTTGGATTGAGGCAAGTAGGGTCTGGTTCAGGCTCTTGATATTAGACCCTTTACTGTCTGTGGTCATTTTCTCTCTGACCGCACTGGTGCGTAAACAATGACAGAGAAATTTAGAGTTTACCTCTTCGGGATTGGTACGTATGCGAATGGTAAATCCCGAATATGAGGTCTTCTCAAGCACTTTGGAGATGAAGAGAAACCTTCCAACAAGATTTGCAGATCCGTTTGACCTCACCACCAATATATCACCTGCGCGCAGTTCATATTCCTCGCTTAACTTGCCCTCGACCTGTACTTTTTCCAGCTTACCCATATCAGGCGAAAAATTCTCTTGGAACTCTCCGACCCCAACAATACTGACCAACTCTCCAGAACTATTTCTTGAATAGTTAAGGCCGTTTTTAAATGACGCTATTTGACCTAAAGTAGATGTAGGATGATCCATCGCTGTAACAATGGTATCAATCTTAACTTGCAACTTACCGACTTCCTCCCTCAACTCCTCTTCACGCTTCTCGATCTTCTCCACTTCACCCACAACCTGCTGTTGCACCGACAGAGGAGGTAGAGGCACTCTCATATCTTTTACAATCTCCTGAGAGATGTTCAATCTTGCAACACCGCTTCTTAGGCTGAGTATATTCTCATACTGTTCTCGTAAGACATAGTACAGATAGTAGGGAAGGATCCGCTCACTTGGCATAATGCCGCAAACGGCCTGATTTGTAGACGCTTCAACTCCAAGAATCCCTACCTGTCCCGCAGTTGCTCCGTACATGGCCAGCAGAACAGTATTCTTAGGGAAAATTTTAGCGGAAGAGTTAATAAGCCCAGCTTCGGTGATTTTGTTCTCTGAGTCCAATATCACACCTTGCCTGACCTCACTACTATTTATCCAAAGGATGGAGCCATTCAAATAATACTCAGTGGTGCCTGATAATGGGGTTCCTCCTGAACCGGTTTCGCATACATCTCCAATTCTGACAAGGGTCCATCTACTTTCAATCGTGACTTTTTTTTTAACCGCCAACGAGATGCTTTTCTCAAAATCGGCACGGTCAAAGGTTATCATATCCACCAGACGGTGTCGGGTGATGTTCGCTTTAAGGCTATCATGCACCTCAGAGGTGTAGTCGCCCTTGTAGGCGCGATGGATGTATGTGGCGGCCTTCTCAGGGTTGTCAAAGCTGTCCTCATCAAAGAGTTGGGTGCATTCGGAAATGCTCTTGCCCCGCTGTATGGGGTGAATGCCCTCGCTGCCCCTACGGAAGCTAAACTCATAGCCGAGAAAGCGTTTTTCAGCGGCCTTCTCACCGCTTTTTATCACTACGGTGTGCTGTGCCCAAACCAAGAGGAAGGTACACAGCTTCTCCTGCTCCGTCCGTAGCAACTTCTCCCAAAACTCCTTGTCGGTCTTGGCCTTTATCTTCCTGCAATAGTCCTTATAGAGCTCATGGACGGCTGCCTGTCCGTTGGGCTTCTGCTGCAAGAGGGTGAGGTAATCGGACACAGATAGCCCTTCCCACACGTGGGTCACGTATTTCTGTACAGGATGCTCCACCCCGTTCATGGTCACCTCCTGCCCATTGCCAAAGAAGCGTTCCACGGCCTTGCGCAGATTGATGTGGATATAATTGTTGCGCCTGCGCAGGAACAGGGTCACCGTGTTGGTGCCTGTTGCCATGAAGGTATTGCTGCCCAACTCGGCAATGGCAATGATGTCGAAGTAGTTCAATATCACCTCCCTTGCACGGGTGTAAATACCTGAGTTGCTTAGGATGCTACTGGGCAGGATAACCCCCGCCACGCCACCGTCACGCAGCAGTTGCTTGGTGCGCTCCACAAAGAGGCATTCAATCTCCGAACTGTTGTCTGTGAGCCTGTCATACAAGGCGAAGTCTTCATCGCGGTAATACTGCCTTGCCGCATTCTTGAATGCCGCCACCGAATAAGGCGGGTTGGAAACGAGCATATCGAACTGGCGGTTGTCCTGCGGAAAGTCGGGGTCGGTCTTCCGCAGCAGTTCCTTATATTCCGTGTTGTTCCTGAAACTGCCCAGCCCATCGCTCAATATCACATTGGCAAGGCCGTCACCGTGCAGGTAGCAGCCCACCTTGCCCACCTTCACCAGTCGGTAATCCTTCTCAATGCCATAGACGTATTGCGTGGCCCAGTCGAAATGATTGCCATGCCAGTTGTCCACCTTTTTGCGGGTGTCTTCAATATAGTCGGATGGGTTCTTTGCATCCACCAGTCGTTGCACCTCGTGCATGCTTTCGGTCAGAAAATGTCCGCTGCCTGCCGCGTAGTCAATGATATAGGGCAGCAGGTTATTCCGTTCGCCTTTTTCCAGTTTCTCGTCCACCATGGTGTCGATAGGCAGGCTCTTGATAATGAACTGGGCAATGGGCACAGGCGTGAAGAACTGACCCGATTCCTGTTTCAGTCCCGTGGTCAGTAGCAGTTCAAAGAAATCGCTCAGGTATTGTTGCCGCTTGTTGTAGCGTAGACGGTAACCTTGTAGCAGTTCCACGATCTCCTTCACCACCTTGGCGTTCTCGTTGAATGATTTCTCATCAAACACCTCCTTGATGGCGAATTCGTTGTTCTTCTCCAACCGCAGTTTGTTGATCTTGGTCAATAGACGCTTTTTCAGCACTTCATCCAAGTCCACGTATTCCCGTTCGAATTCCTCTACTGAGAAGTCAGTCACCTCCTTCTCCAAGAATTCCATCATCCCATTCTTGTAGAGATCAGTCAAGCGTATCTGGAAGCTCACATCATCATCCACACCCTCCAGCCACTGGAATTTCAGTTCCTCATTCGGCTTGGTACTCTTCTCGTCATACACCTTGCACAGAAAGAGGGTGAATATCTTATTGAAGGCATTGGGCTTGTCAGATACCACATTGTGCCGAAGTATCTCCAGGAAACGGTTGAAGATAAAGCCACTGTCCTCCTGCTGTATGGGTTTGAGTTGCTTCGGGGTCAGTGCCTTGCTGACAAATTGGTAGGGGTTCACCCATAAGTCGAACACTCCATTATCCTTCGTCAGCTTGTTCCATTTATCGTAGAAGTCCTTGACATCACCCACCCGATAATCGTCCTCCACCTTGACAATCTCATTCTGATAAGTCACCTCCTTACTCTTTACCTCAGAGGCGTAGAGCATCAGCAAATCGGCTTTGTTGCTGAACTTGAAGTAGGTGAAAAGCTGCCCACCGTCCTTCGCCATCCGCTTCAGTTCCTTCTCGAATTCCTTTCCACGCGTCTTGCACTCGATAAGTAGATATTCCGAGCCGTCATCGCGGGTCACGCAGATGTCGAGTCTGCCACTTGTACCATGCCCTGCGCCCCATGTTTTCTCAAGTATGATGTTCTCTGGTCTGTATCCTTTCTCCAGCAGACGGTTCACACACTCCAACACCACAAAATTCTCAGGCTGCGAGAAGTTCTGTGTGGTCTTACTCTCGCACACGATCTTATCTCCGTAAAGAATCTGTTCCTTGGCAAAATCGATATCTATCGTGTAATCTCCAGCATACCGCTTGGTATAGATTTCCGCAGTATTCTCCTTTGGGATGAACCCTAAGGCCTGAAAGAATTTCCTGTGTTCCATCATCTAAATTGACCGATGAGACTATGTAATCTGCACGGCTGAACCCGAATTGCAGTTGTTCAACATTCTCTTAAACAAATGTATGATTCCCATGCGGCTTAAATTCTCCAAGTATAACACTTCTACACGTTGGACTGTTAGCATCTGCTTAGGCTTGTCTTTGTCCACAGAAGTTGAACCCAAGGTGATTTGTCATTATGATCGCATCGCAAATCAGGGACATCAGACCGTAAACTATTTACGGAATTAAAAAGCAACTATCCACGATGAACAATTCCTGCTTCAAGAAATCCCACTCTTCACTCCACCCCGCATTTCCCTACCTTTGCCACCATAATTTGAATACAACTCATTGAAAAAGAAGAAGAAAGGAAGCGGAAAGAAAAAAGGCCGTTCCCAAGCGATCTACCAAGAACCAATCTTAGAGGTCCTACGCAAAAGTCCGGACCGGGCACTCAATTACAAACAGATAGCCAAGCGTATTGGCGTTAACGATATTCAGGACCGCACCCGCCTGGCGCAGGAACTCAACCAAATGAAGGGAGAGGGCCTGCTGCGCGAAACCGAAAGAGGCAAATACCAGCTCAAACACCTGCCAGCACCTAAGTTGGTAGGCAAGGTCGATATGACCAGCACCGGGGCCGCCTACGTAACCGTAGAAGAGTTCGACCGCGATGTCTACATCTCACCGCGCAAGGTGCGGCAGGCACTGCCCGGAGACACCGTGAAGGTGCACGTATATGCCAACCACAAGGGCCACCGCGTGGAGGGCGAAATAGTGGAAGTGCTGGAGCGCGCCCGCGAAACATTTGTCGGAACCCTCACCATCAACACCAAAAGCAAAGTGGCCTTTATGGTGCCCGACAACCGCAACATGCCTATCGATTTCTTCATCCCCATGCACGAACTCAAGGGTGCCAAGGATGGAGACAAGGTCATTGTAAAGATGATCGACTGGCCGGAGCGTGCACACAACCCCTTTGGGCATGTGATCACCGTGCTGGGCCGTCCGGGCAACATGGATACCGAGATGCACTCCATCTTGGCAGAGTTCGATTTCCCGCTTTACTTCCCAGAAGCTGTGGAGCGCGAGGCAGAGGAGATACCCGAAGTGATAAGCAAGGATGAGATAGCCATGAGGCGAGACTTCCGCGAGATAACCACCTTCACCATCGATCCGGATGATGCCAAGGACTTTGACGATGCTCTCAGCATCCGAAAACTCGAGAACGGCAACTGGGAAATAGGTGTGCATATAGCCGATGTTTCGCACTACGTGCAGCCCGGCACCGCCTTGGACGATGAGGCCATCAGCCGCGCCACATCCGTTTACCTCGTGGACCGCGTCATTCCCATGCTTCCCGAAAAACTCTCGAACAAGGTCTGTTCCTTGCGTCCCAATGAGGAGAAACTCGTCTTCTCGGCCGTGTTCGAAATGGACGGGAAGGCCAACGTGGTAGAGGAGTGGTTCGGACGCTGCATCATCAACTCCGACCAACGCTTTACGTACGATGAGGCACAGGCCATTATCGAAGGAGGCAACGGTCCGTTGAAGGATGAGGTGCTTACCATGCATGCACTGGCGCAGCAGTTGCGCGCCAAGCGTTTCGAAAACGGG
This sequence comes from Flavobacteriales bacterium, assembly GCA_016124845.1. Classification (NCBI taxonomy): domain Bacteria; kingdom Pseudomonadati; phylum Bacteroidota; class Flavobacteriia; order Flavobacteriales; species Flavobacteriales bacterium. The sequence goes on along the minus strand of WGMW01000010.1, from coordinate 48,600 downwards.
GCCATCGCCTTCGAGAAGGAGGAAGTGAAGTTCCGATTGGATGACAAGGGCAACCCCATCGAACTCTACCTCAAGCAGTACAAGGACAGCAACAAGCTCATTGAAGAGTTCATGCTACTGGCCAACCGTCAGGTGGCCGCCTTTATCGGCAAGCCGAAGCAGGGGCAGGCAAAGACCTTCGTGTACCGTGTGCATGACGACCCACAGCAGGAAAAACTGGAAATGCTCGTCACCATTGCCGGCCAGTTGGGCTATAAGGTGCAGCTCGGTCCACGCAGAATCCTCACCGATTCGCTGAACAAACTCCTCAATGACGTTAAAGGAAAGGGAGAGGAGACCATGCTCAGCACCCTTGCCATCCGCAGCATGGCCAAGGCCGAATACACCACCGACAACATCGGGCACTTCGGCCTCGGGTTCGATTACTACACGCACTTTACATCACCCATCCGTAGATATCCGGATGTGATGGTGCACCGCCTGTTGCAGCGCTACCTCGATGGCGGCAAATCGGCCTACAAGAAAGATTACGAAGACCTCTGCATCCATAGTTCCGACATGGAGAAGAAGGCAACGGAAGCCGAAAGAGCATCTACCAAGTACATGCAGGCCAAGTACCTGCAAGACCACATCGGAGAGGAGTTCGATGGGCTGGTATCAGGTGTTACCGAATGGGGAATCTTTGTGGAGATAAAGGAGAACAAGTGCGAGGGCATGATTCGCCTCAAAGACCTCCCAGACGATTTCTACGATTTTGATGAGGACTCGATGAGTGTGATAGGTTCCACCACCGGCAACGCATTTCGCTTGGGAGATGCGGTGAAAGTGAAGGTGCTACGCGTATCATTGGAGAAACGCCAGATAGACCTTGCCGTAACCGGTTACGGGGAATAAGAAGTTCGATTGTCGGAATCACCTCCGTCATGCTGAACTTGTTTCAGCATCTAATGCTACTGTGAACAGACCCTGAAACAAGCCTGTGCTGAGCATGGTCGAAGTATTCAGCATGACAGCAAGTTTGGGTGAGTGTGCATCTCAAACGAACGAGACTTTTACCTTTAGCCACATGAGCGACCAGCCGTTTGTTTCCATTGTCATTCCGTGTTACAACGAAGAAGGCAACATCCAAGCGCTCTACGACCAATTGCTTCCCGAACTCGCGAAGTTCAGCAGGTATGAGGTCCTTTTTGTGGATGATGGAAGCGCAGACAACACCGTTGGGCTGATAGACGGCATCGCGCAGCAGAATGCGAATGTGAAGCTGCTGCAACTCTCCCGAAACTTCGGTCATCAGGCCGCCCTTAAAGCAGGGCTCGATAACGCGGATGGCGATTGCGTCATCAGCATGGATGCAGACCTGCAGCACCCGCCCGCGCTCATTCCGCAGTTGGTTTCCAAATGGCAGGAAGGCTACGAAGTGGTGTTCACGCAGCGCGAAGAGGACAAGAACCTCTCGTGGCTCAAGCGCACCACCTCCCGCATGTTCTATCGTTTGGCGCAACGCCTCTCCTCCGTGCAGATACATCCCGGCACAGCCGACTACCGCCTGCTCGACAGGCAAGTGGTGGACGTATTGAAGGAAATGGATGAGTCGTACCTCTTCTTCAGAGGGTTGGTAAGCTGGGTCGGATTCCGGCAGGCCGCCATCAGCTACAAGGCCAGCGACCGCTTCGCGGGAAAGTCCAATTACACGTACCGCAAGATGTTCTCGCTGGCGCTTTCGGGCATCACGTCCTTCAGCATCCGTCCGCTGCAACTTTCCATCCTGCTGGGGCTTATCATTGCCTCCCTTGCGGGATTGTACGGCATTTACGTCATCTACATCTTCGCCTTTACCGACCAGGCCGTAACGGGTTGGGCAAGTACCACCGCCAGCGTGCTTTTCATTGGCGGGGTTCAGCTGGTGATGCTCGGTATACTGGGCGAATACGTGGGCAAAGGGTTTATGGAAGGCAAGCGCAGACCGACCTACATCATCCGCAAGCGGAAGTGACTTGAACGGCTACAGGTAGGTGTCGTCCCTACGGGACTTGGGCCTGTCTGACATTTTTCTACCATAATCCTGTTCCTACGGAACTCTGATAGTCCCATCGGGACGTTTATTTTGGTAGCAACGGATGATCAAGGTTGACCAGAGCTCTGGAGGAGCGACACCGAAAGGTTATTTGGCTGGGAAAAGGGCGAACCACGTGTCGTCTATGTGCAAGGCATCGCCCTCGCCACCCCACACAAACACCTTAATGGTGTCATCGGGTTTCAGTTCGCTATCCGGCTTTACCATCAACACGGTCTCGAACCAATGTTCCGCATCAGGCGCACTCGGTTTAATGTCCTTGGCACGGCTCCAATGCTGCTTGCCATCACGTTCCACAACCATCCATAGGCCCGCATTGCTTACGCTATCGGATGGTACCAATGCCTTCAGTCCGAAAAGCAAGGTCGGTTTGGGGTCATCGGTCACATCTCCCACTCGAATCGTGAGGCCAGGACTTCCCGGTTGCTCCGAACGGATGCGCCACCCGAACCGGCCCGAGAAAGCCTGTGCAGCAGAGTCAACACGTATGAGATCGTAGTTCCACGCAGCGTTCGGTCCCTCGAAATCATTCAAGGCATGGAACACCATTTCGGATGGAGGGTTCTTGCTGAAGACATGGATGAACTCGCGACCGACCTCCGTGGTTGATTCCAACGCAAAATGGGCGCGGAGGTAGGCCAAAGTGGTCTCATCCGTTGGAAGCATGCTGCCCGCATAGATGAGCCGCGATGCGGAGGAATCCGTACCCAACGCGGTCAAAAGTTCCGCCTGTCCGACACGTGTTCGGCCGTTAATGAACGTGGCCTTGGCGGAAACGCCCAATGATCTCAGCACGCTGTCCATCACTTCTGGTCTCTCCACCTGTAGGAAAAGCCTGTCGCCAGATGATAGCTGCTCACTAAGCAAAGACGAAAGACGATGGTAACCCTCCATTCTGTGAGAGGCCATCGTAGCTGTTCTCGACCACTCGAAACCCAGCAATCCGATCGAAACAAGTACGATTACCACGGTTCCACCCATGGCCTGTCCGAAACCTGTATAAGTTCTCAGCAGATGAAAGATGCTGGCCGCCACGATGAGCCCGAAGAGGAGGTAGGAGATGAAGAAGCCGTACTTGACGGGTGCATTCACGTATCGGAACGTGACCGTATGTTTTCCTTCTTCCACTCGCACCGATGAATAGGCATCATGATAGATGTTCAACTCCGCAGGATTCCCATCTACCCGAACTTCCCAACCCGGATAGAAGATCTGCTGGAGGACAATCTCCATGGCCGAATGCGCATTTATCTCGCAAAGCATTTCATCAGGCCCATACTCCAGGAATTCGATGGAAGTGTTCTCAGCAGTACTGAACAGGAAGGGGTTTTTGATGTCGTTCAGATAATCTGCTTCCTGCTTCCCGGTAAAATTCTGGAACCGCGCCAATTGAAAGCTGTTGAACCCGTCCCACGAATTGGTCTTGGTGAACGTATTGGTGTTGTGGTAGAGCGGACTGATCTCGGGTTTGTACTCCGTGTTCTGTGCGATGGACCCATCCAAACTTGGGAACGGAAAACCTTTTGGCTGGCGGTCGAGTTTGGCCTGCGTTTGGGCCGGAGGCGTGTGGTCGCCCACCGTGGCGGGAAAGTTCAGTCGGGCAGAGATGAACATTTCCACCAGGACAAACACCAAGATGGTGGGGGCGATGGCCGTTGGTCTCCTTCGGATAACCAGCAGCGAACCGATAAAGAGCAACAGAAGCATCACCTGCAACGCTGTGTGCATGAACAGGCGTTGGTGGTAGCTCATGTCTTGCGTAAAGCGGAAAGGCCCCAAAAGCAGATCGAGCGAAACATTGGCTCCCGATGCCTGATCGAAGTAAGTGGTGACGGCAATGACGAGCGTTGCCAGAAGCACGACCACCGAACTGCGCAAGAGCCATTTTGAGCGGGTCTCTGGTTTTTTCAGCATCTGTTCAAAGCCATGCGCGGCAACAAGAATGAACGCCAACTGGCTGAAATATGAGAAGAAACTCGACATGCGGAAGAGGTTCATGCCGGGAACATAGTGGTACAGGAATGCCCGCATAGGTGTGCTCGGCCCCAAACTTGCCAGTAGGCACACGATTCCAAAGATCAGGATGATGTTCAGCAGCAGTCCCTTTCGTTGGAACAGCCCAACGAGGAAAAGCGCCATCACCAACAACCCAACATAGACATTGGCCATGGTGCTGTCGGTACCGAGAAACGAGCCATCGGCCGCCACCGAGAACGGGGCGATCAGCGATAGCAACGACTGGGGTGTGAGCGAACCGAAATAGGTGTCCTGAAGCGACATGCCGGTCAGGCGGTCCACATTGGGGGAAACCTGAACGTAGGTGACAATAAGAACGGAAAGCGATACCAACAGCACGCTGGCCAACGCCAGATTCTTGAACAGCAGGTTTTTCCATTGGCCTGTTCTTACTTGGGGGATGAACTCGGCCAAGCCCAACGCGAGAAGCAGGTAGAAAAGCATGAGGCTGAGCGCCTGATATCCGCCCGTCAATTGCAGGAACAGGAAGAAGAGCAGTTTCCAAAGGTCGGCCCACATACCATGTCTCTGAAACCGGATGAAGTAATGCAGCACCCACGGAATCCACGTGGCGGCAATAATGCCGAACATCTCCTGTCCGTGCCCCACAAAAAAGCCGCAAAGCACGTACGAGATGGCCGCCAGCAACTTGGGGAACTCACGTTTTAAGAACAGCCCCGCCAGTGTGTAAATGCCCAGCCCCGCCATGCTGATGTAAAAGATGAACAGGAAATGGAGGACCTTGAGGTTGTAGCCACCGAACAGTCCGACCAAGATGGCTTCGGGATAAAAGACCGAACGCATATCGGCATGGATCGGGTAACCGAGATGTTGGTACGGGTTCCAGAAAGGGAAAATGCGGTGCTGAATGCTTTCTCCCACAATAAATCGCCACGGGAAGTAGCAGTCGAGCATGTCCCATTTGAGGGAATTCTGAAAGGTGGCGATCTCCCAATAAGCTCCAACACAAACGAGAACCAGAATGGCCAGAACGCCTATTTGCCGCAGGTGATTCATGCTTCAAGGCAAAGCTATGGGAAAAGGTGTACCCGCTCGGCACAATATATCGCGGCATTTGCAGTTAATTCGCCACGCAACAACTATACTTGTTCCTTGATGATAGAAACCGTCACCAGACTCATGTCGCGAAGCTTCTTCCTTGTTTCGTTGGTCTTTCTGATCAACTGTCCGCTCTTTGCGCAGATAGCCATTGGGCAATGGCGCGACCATCTTCCATACAATGATGGTGTGCAGGTGGCAGATGCCGGAGACTGGATCTTCGCAGCTTCGGGAAGTGGCCTTTTCCAGCATCACAAAACCGAAGGAGACATTATACGATGGTCGAAGGTGAGCGGTCTTTCAGATATCGGTTTCTCATCCATTGCTTGGAGCGATGACAACCAAACGCTGATCATTGCTTACTCCAATACAAACATTGACCTTCTTCAGGATGGGCAGGTCATCAATATTCCTGACATTAAGGATAAATCGATTCTCGGGTTGAAGACCATCAATAATATGCACGTGAATGGCGATTATGCATATCTGGCATGCGGTTTCGGTGTGGTTGTGCTGGATATCGTAAAGCATGAGATAAAGGACACGTATTACATCGGTCCCAATGGAACCAGTTTGGACATTCAGGATGTGTCAACTTCCGCCAATGAGATCTTTGCCTGCACAGAAGAGGGCATCTACCACGCACCTCTCAATAGCCCGAATCTGGCCAATTACGAGAATTGGAATCTTTTCAGTGGCCTTCCGGCAGGAAGCTACAATACCTGTGCATGGTTCAACAATGGGCTGTATGCCAACTGGACGGACGGGACCAGCGACACGGTCTTTTGGTATCACAATGGTCAGTGGAGCACATTTCAGCTGACAGACCCTACAATGGTCAAAGCACTTGAGAGCACGGACGACCGATTGCTCGTTATCGGAGTAAGCAATGTGGCCGAGTATGACGTGAATCAGGTAAGACAGCGGCTTGCTTACTCCTACAACGGAATTGACGCATATCCCAATCATGCGATCATCGATTCTAATGGCATCATCTGGATAGCCGACAGGAACGTTGGACTGGTGAGGCATCCGTTGGATCTCAGTTTCCAGATCGTATCGGTCAATGGACCCGCCTCAATTCTAAATTCCGACATCAGTATTTGGGATGGCAGATGCTACGTGGCCTCTGGAAGTTTGACCTCATTGTGGGGTGCAGGATATAATCCCAATGGGGTCTTTTCATACATCGACAATGAATGGGTGAATCTGCTGCCGAGCTCCATGCCTCAAACAGCCGGAATGGGTGACTTCATCCGTGTGCTGGTCGATCCTTTCGACAGCAAAAGGGTGTATGCAAGTACTTGGGGTTCGGGTGTTATCGAATACTACGACAACCAGTTTGCTGCGCATTATGATTCTACGAACAGCAGTTTGGAAACACTTGAAGTTGTTCCTGGTTTGGTAAGGGTTTGCGGGTTGGAAATAGACCGTAATACAGGAACGCTCTGGATGACCCAATCTGAGACGGACAAGCTGCTACATGCCAAAGACCGAGAAGGCAACTGGTACGGTTTTCATGTTCAAGGTGTCGGTGCCATCACCATTGGGGATATTGCCATTGACAACAGCGGTCAGAAATGGATGGTAGCTCCACGAGGTACCGGTGTGGTTGTTTTCAATGATGGTGGCACGCTGGCTTACACAAGTGACGATCAGTCGAAAAAGTTGAACCAGAGTACCGGAAACGGGAATCTGGCAAGCAATAACGTTTTCTGCATTGCCTCTGATTTTGACGGTGAAATATGGGTGGGTACCGACAATGGAATATCGGTCTTCTACTCTCCGGAGAGTGTTTTCTCCGGTGGTAATTTCGATTCTCAGCAGATTCTTGTGGAGCAGGACGGTTACGTGCAGTATCTGTTGGCCAACGAAAGCGTAACGGCCATTGCCATTGATGGTGCCAACCGAAAATGGATCGGAACCGGAAACGCTGGGGTTTTCCTGATGTCGGCCGATGGCACGCAGCAGATCTATCATTTTACGGAGGAGAACAGTCCGCTTTTCAGCAATCAGATCACGTCACTTGGTATAGACCATCTCAGCGGAGAGGTTTTTATCGGAACAGACAAGGGACTCATATCATACAAGAGTACGGCCACTTGGGGAGTGGAAACAATAACGAAAGACGATGTATATGCTTATCCGAATCCGGTAGAGGCGAATTACGAGGGGCCGATCGCCATTAAAGGCCTCACGCGCAATGCGGATGTGAAGATCACCGATGCGTCCGGAAGGGTTGTTTTTGCCACAACTGCCTACGGTGGCCAGGCCATTTGGAACGGGAACAATTTGAATGGCGAACGCGCGCAAAGCGGAGTTTACATGGTCTTTGCCACCAATAGTGACGGCAAACAGACCATCGTTACCAAGATCCTGTTCATTAAATAACCCATGATCATCAAGACCAGCGGCATTGTTCTGAGTACCATTCGGTATTCAGACAGTTCGGTCATAGCCAAGATTTATACGGAAAAGGCCGGGCTGCAATCGTGCATGGTGCGTACCGGAAAAGGAAAGAACGCGCTGCCCAAATTGGCCATGCTGCAGCCGCTCAGTCTGGTGGAGGTCAGTTTTACGAACGATGACCGGAAGTCGCTGAAGAATCTGCGCTCAATGGAACGAGAGGTGGCGCTGAACGGCATTCCGTTCGATACGATGAAGACCTGCATTGCCCTCTTCATGGCAGAGGTCATTGGCCGCGCCATTGCGGAAGAGGAAGGAAATGCAGGTATGTTCTCCTTTCTGAAAAACGCGATTCTGTTGCTTGACCACACGGAAGGTTCCGTGAATAATTTCCATCTGAAGTTTCTGGTCGAATTCTCCCGTTACCTCGGTTTCTATCCGCACCAGCGTTCAGCAACCGAAAGCTATTTCGACCTGATGGAAGGTGAGTTCTCCGCCTTCGAACCGATACATCCGTATTTCATGGAAGGTTTGGTCACCCAACGGTTCCACGAACTGGTAGAAATTGAAATGTCAGCACATTCCACAGTGAGGATGACCAATGACATCAGGCGTCAGCTACTTCAGAAATTGATCGATTACTACCGCTTGCATTTGCACGGCATCAAAGAGATCAATGCGCATAAGGTGCTGGAGGAAGTGCTTTCGTGATCGTGTCCGCCAGTTCGCGGTAGTAATTCCCGTTCGGGTGTCCTTCCGTCCAATGGATCCGGTATCGCTTTGTCTTCGGGTCGAGGAGTTCTGAGAGGTCAAGAACGGGAACGTTTGCCTCCACCAACGCAGCCACAGCCCTTTTGCCATATTTACTTCCAGGACCGATCACTACCAGAAAGGTCCCATCGGGATATTGCTTTTTGAATTCACTTTGCGATTCCTTCAGCACGGAAGCAAACAGCTTCAAATGTTCATCGCTCACATACCAGGGAATGTCAATGTCGAACAGATCGATAATGGCACTTTGGCTGATGGCACGGTAGAAGCGTGTAAGAAGATGTCGCCCCGTCCAAAAGTTGCCGTGGCGTACAGGCGTTCCATCTTCCAGTCGGTAGTATGGATATTTTATCGCCCAAAGCTTAATGAGTCTGCGCGAACCAATGAGCCGTGCAATGTGGTCGTCAATGAAAAGATGGATCAATGTGCCGTTGGGTTCAGAGATTTCTTGGTGGAGGTTTCGCGATCGGAGCAACGCCAGTGTCTGTTGCGTTCCGTGGCCAGCAATGCCATAGTTATAGCCGCGCATGTTGCTGATGCTATCCAAAAAGTAGCTCAGTGTTTGATGGTCGTTCAATCCATAACCGAACGCGAAGGAACAGCCGGTAACCATCACAAACTCACGATAAGTTGAGTCTGCATGCGTAGCAGGATTGATGAGCCTTCCAAATTCATCTGTATGATAATACTGCTTGTAGATGAGCGAATCGTTGACCACATACGCATGGCTGATGACCGAATCTTTGAGCAGAGCCGAACCAAGAATCGAATCGGGAACCACCGCACTTGGCTCCCAATATGTTGCTTCGGTATAAGGAGCCTTGTAACCATGCTTGAAATAGTAGCGGCAGCCGAATTCCAATGCCATCACGCAGCAGTAGGCCACAAACAATCCGAAGTAAATGGATACGCTACGCGGGAAGGAGTTGGCAATTTCCTTCACACGCATCATGAAGTTCTGATTCTTCCAACCAAGAGCAATAACGGCCACAAGCACAAACCCGTCCAACACAAGGGTCATCAGCCGCAGGAAACTGTCTATCGGCTCCAGTGGAAAAATGAACCGGAACGCCCATTCATTGAATGCGAATGCAAGTAGGAAAAGAGTAAGCGAAGCGATGCGGGCCGATTTCATCGGGTCAAAGATGGGTCAAAAACCCGTTGTGGAGAGGACGTACTTTGATATCCAGGGATCAACAATTGTTTGTTCCAAAGACGTTTTTGCAAAAAAACAATATCATTTATCTTTGAACGTGCATTTCTAAACTCGATGGCAGATGAAGAAAAAGTTGGTCTGTTGGGTTTTTAGCCTCCTCTCTTTTCATGTTGGTTTTGGTCAGAACATCTATGTTCATACCACCGATGGAGCCACACACACCTATCCGTTGATAGACGTTAGCAGTATCACATTCTCGGACAATGTGATGAACTTGAACCTGATCACTGACGATACGGTCAGTTGGAACATCTCGGTAGTTAAATTCTATGAGTATGATCAATGGTATCTGTCTGTTCCAGACGGATTGGTGGTTGATGATCAAGGATTGAATGTTTTTCCAAATCCGGCATCGGATGAGGTGAATATTCGTTTCAACCTGCTGCAGGACACACCTTTGCAAATAAACATTTACTCCATAAGCGGTGCGCTGGTCAAGACCGTTTTTGCCGGGACCAGACAGGCGGGAATTCAGAATTTCAACTGGTCATGCAATGAATCCGATATCGGCTCGATCTCGAACGGAACGTATTTGGTGCGTGTGGCAATTGGCAATGCACAGTTCAACAAATTACTGATCATAAACAGGTAACATGAAAAAACTGATCTCAATTCTTTCGGTTGTTCTAATGGTGCTTGATGCGCAAGGTCAGGCATTGATGAACATTTATCAGGCGAATGAGCCGCTTATCCAGATCCCGATCAATGATATAGACAGCATTACCTATACAGCAGTAGGTGATCCGGGAGCATTGCCTTTGGTTACCACGCTTCCGCTTGGCGCGTTTACGGCCTCAACTGCCGAATTGGGAGGTTTTGTAGATGCCAATGGAGGGACTTCCGTAACTCAGAGAGGTGTTTGCTGGAGTACAAATTCCAATCCCACAACTGCCGACAATACGACTCAGGATGGACAAGGTACCGGAACGTTCCAAAGCATGCTGACCGGTCTTTCGGTTGATTCTGTCTATCATGCGCGGGCCTATGCCATCAACAATGCCGGTACGGCCTACGGAAATGAAATCGTTTTTCAGGTGACCAACGACCCTTATCAGCCAGCAGACAGTTTGGTGGATATTGACGGGAATGTCTATCCGACCATCCTTGCCAGTTCAGGACAGACATGGATGGCTGAGAACCTCAAGGTGTGTCGATATGCGAATGGTGATTCCATTCTGAACCTTGAAACAAACGTGGACTGGGCATCATCTTCAGATGGTGCTTGGTGTGCTTACAACAATAACCCGCAGAACATGGATGTATTCGGGAAACTCTATAATGGTTGGGCTGTGGAGGATTCACGTAACGTTTGTCCAGATGGTTGGCATGTCCCCAGCTCAACTGAGTGGGATGCGCTTCATGCCGTAAACGGAGGATATTCATATGGAGGCGGTGCATTGAAAGCAACGGGAATCACCATTTGGTTATCGCCAAATACAGGAGCCACCAACTCAAGCGGATTCACCGCGCTTCCTGGAGGAGAGCGATTGGGTGGTGGCGATTTCCAAGAGATCTATGGTTCCGGTTATTGGTGGACCTCAACGGGGAACAGTTCTGTGCTGAATCATCGCATACTCTATTACACATCCAACGGAGTTTGGACCGGTTCGGCAGGGAAGTTTGAAGGGCATTCTATCCGTTGTGTGAAGGACTGATCCATAGGTTCAGGGCGATGCGCTCTGAATTATCAAAACGAGCGAATAGCCCTTACAGCATAGAATCCCGATTTGTTAGCGTGGCTTGAAGCACCTGTTCCAAAATTCTGGATGTACGCATCGGTGTTGCTGTATTCCGTGGAGGTCCAGTAAGCATCAGTTGTGCTGAAGGCATTGCCGCTGTTGGCCTGCGCCACAGAGTTTATCAATACCCGATTCTGATACATTTTGGCGAGTTCATCTTTAGATGGCAAGTACCAATCGGCATAAGAAACGCTTCCCTGGGTTACTTCAAGATCTGTGCAGTAAGTAGCTGCGTTGCCACCGCCATCATTTCCAATGGCCATCTGACCTGCGATCATCAGCATGGTGTTCATCTCGCCAGAAAATGGGCCGTCACCAGTTGCGTAGGTGTTTCCATAAGTTCCCAAGTACCAGCGCGGACCTACACCAAGATCCTGTTTGTCGCATACCAATCCGTGCTGTCCCGAATTGTCCACCCAAAAGACAATGCCACCCTGCGCAAAATCGCCAGGATGATAGCCTTCGTCAGGCGGAGTGTTCTGAGCATAAAGTGCGTAAGGAACGGACAGTAATTGCGAGGCACCCATATTTTGAAAGTTGGTACCGCCTGCTGGATCCATTTCAACCTTGAGGCCGTAGGTGGTTGCGCCCCAATCAATTCCGCTTATCGAGCCTTGAACCCAAAGCCCACCTCCGATCTCTACATTGAAGAGACCGAGGTCATTCGTCTGCACATACCAATCTTCCTGGTATTCTACATTGGCATTGGAGCCGTTGATGATGCTGAACCGAAGCGATATGTTCTGATTGGCAAGGATGTTTGAATTGGCATCTCGGGCAACGCCCTGATAATTGAATTTTTCTGGAGCCTGACCGAATGCGTTCAGCACAAGAAGGCATAAAAAGCTGATGGTAAAAAGTCGTCTCATGGAATGGTCAGTTCAGTTCATCGAAGTTGAACGTTCCCTTCTTGAAGGAATATGACACATGTCAGACGGAAGAAATACTTACGTCAGGTAATGCGCGTAGGTCAATAGCTGTACTTCAACCTCAGAAAAACGCTGTTTGAAATGTTCTGATAGCTGCTTGTGAGTGTGCCATCTTTCACTTCGGGGAATTCGGTGAAGAAGAGCTGTCCTGCAAGCAGGATCTCGCAATTAGCTGCAAGCGAATAGGTGAGACCTGGGTTGAGCAGCAGAAGGTTCGGGCCATAACCATAGATGACGGCAAAGCTGCTACCGAGCAATGGTGTGATCGGGTAACTCATCATCAGAAAGGCGTTGTATTTCGTGGGCATCAGCGTTTTGGCTGTAAGTGCGGTGCCTGAGAAAAACTTGGCGAGTTTTGTCGGATCGCTGTTGTCAATTCCGTTGCTGTTGAAGAGAACGGCTCCATTGATGTAAAGCGAGTTCGAGAAAGAATAATCGGCCGAAACGGAACCGGTTACCGTATGCGTGCTATCCGTAAAACCTTGGTATGGTCCAAACCATTGGATCTCGCCTTTGAGTCCTGCATTCCCTGCATTTCCGGCAAAGCCGAAACCAGCGGTAAGGTCGGTTCGGTACTGACCAGCAATGAACTGAAAGTCATACTGCTTGGCGTTGAACTTGTACATGATCGCGGCCGTGGACTGCTTCCAGTCTTTTCGCGGGGCCACGGCCACCTCGAACCCGCTCATGTTCTTACCGAAATACTGGAACCGCACCGCGTCTGACCCAGGTCGTTCCTCATAATCGAAGTTCACAAAGCTGTATGCGTTGAAAATATCGTTGGGATTCCAAGCCGTATTGATGCCCCAATTGATGCGCTGCCGTCCAACCCGCAGGTCGATCTTGTCGTTTCCATAAGCGACCCAAAGACGATCGGCCGTGCAGTTGAGCAGAAACGGGTTGACATCATTACCAATGTTCCAACTCATGTCGATCAGCCCCGCATCGCTGCCCACATTCTGTTTCAAAGCAGGCGTTGTGGCCGTTCTTCCCGCATAGAAGAAACGGTTTCGGAACTCGGCTCCCACGGTCAGCCCTTTCACAGGATAAATGCGCAGGTTGATCCTGTTGTGAATGAAGTTCTCGTTGGAGTTGCCGATAAGCGGATTGCTGGAAAGCGAAACGATGTTCAGGTTCTTGATGTAGCCATAGATTTGAACAATGTCTTTGAATTTTCGCTTCGGTTTGGTCTGGGTACTGTCCTGCTGGGCGAATATTTTACCACAGAGGACCATATTCAACAAAAGCAGAATCACAATCCCCCGCCTCGTTCCTCGGCACCCCCTTTGAAAGGGGGAACTGAGGTTTCGAAGCGTGAATTCCCCCTTAGAAAGGGGGTGGCTTCGACCGCAGGGAGAAGACGGGGGATTTGTTTCACGAGCGTTCATACTCACAATTTTCAACGGATCGTTCGAAGAAACCTCAACGGTCGTGCAGTTCGTCAGAGATCACTTTTCCATCCTCCAACGTGATGATTCTGCGCGCGCGGTCAATTACTCGTTGATCATGCGTTGAAAACAGGAATGTGATGTTCTCTTTTCTGTTCAATTCTGCCATGATGTCAAGCAGGTCTGCCGTTGACTGGCTGTCGAGGTTGGCAGTAGGTTCATCGGCCAGAACGAACTGTGGCTTGGAAGCCAATGCCCGCGCTACGGCCACGCGCTGCTGCTGGCCACCGCTCATCTCACCGGGGCGATTATCGATCTTATCCTGAAGACCCACAGCGGTAAGAAGTTCCAAAGCGCGTTGGTGGCGTTCCTCCTTCGGGCGGTCCTGCAAAAGCATGATGAACTCTACGTTCTCTTCGGCCGTAAGAACAGGGATGAGGTTATACGCCTGAAATACGAACCCGATGTTGTTCAATCGGAAATCGATGAGTTGATTGTCGCTCAGAGCCGTTATCTCGGTTTCACCGATATGGACAGAACCTTCGGTCTGATGGTCCAGCCCACCGATGATGTTAAGAAGCGTGGTCTTTCCCGAACCTGAAGGCCCGACAATGGCCGTGAACTCGCCACGCTCAATTTCGATGGAAACGCCATCCAAAGCGCGAACCTCGATCTCCTCGCCTGGATTGTAATATTTCTTGAGGTCGTTTGTCTTTATTACTGCTGTCATGTTCTTTCTTTTTATGATTCGAACTGCGAGAGACTCACAGTTGTATCTGGTTCATGGTTTTTGGGGTGATTGTGTTGGTGATTGCGGAGACTGACCCCCTCGTCCGCCTCAGGCGGACACTCCCCCTTTCAAGGGGGAGAATTGGTGCTCCTCCAACCTTAGAGAAAAGCAGCAACTCCCCTCCTGGAAAGGAGGGGTTGGGGGAGGTAATCATATTACTTGCTGAGACACCTCCTTTACAAAGGAGGATCCGCGCTGATTCGATTCTGTGCATTACTTCTCTCGTCATCTTTTCAACTCACATCAATTTAGAGTGCCCGAACCGCTTCGGCCGGTTTCAGTTGTAACGCTTTCCGCGCGGGATAAATGGATGAAAGAATGGCCGCCACAATGACCATCACGGACACATTGAGATAAAAATTCGGTTCGAGACTGGGGTAGATGATGGCTGAGATGCCGAACGATTCCAACCCCTTTCCAACAATGGAAAGGTCGATACCGCGATGTCCGAAATAGGTGACGGTGACATATCCGAGCAGTACACCGATCGGTCCACCGACCAGCGAGATGAACACGGTTTCGATGACGATCATAAAGAACACTTTGGTCTTGTTCATGCCCACCGACATGAGCATGCCGAGTTCGCGTTTGCGCTCCAGAACGGCCATCAGCATGGTGTTCACAATTCCGAATGAAAGCGCCATCAGAATAATGCCGATGATGATGTACAGCATCTGCATCATCATCTCATCCGCGTAGCCGAGGTCGGGCGAAACTTCGCGCCAGCTCTGCACTTTCAGGTTGGGAAGTTCCGCAGCCAAGGTGTCGGCAATGGCATCCACGTTTTCCAAGTTGTTCACCATCACGGCCACTTCGTGGAAACCTGCGCTTCCCTCCAACAATCGGTTGGCGTCTGACGCACGGATGAACACATTCATCTCATCGGCCTTGGAGTTGCTTGTCTTGTAAATTCCCGCTACGCGGAACGCTCCCGCCACGATGTCGCCATTGTCTTTCTGAAAGGTGAGAACCACTTTTTTGCGGACGTCCACATTGAGTTTTTCTGCCAGTTTTCTACCGATGACGATAGGATTCTTACTGATGCCTTCGAAATACGCTCCGTCCACGATTTTCTCGTACATGATGGAAACCTGCCTCTCGTGCTCAGGAATCACACCTGTAATGCGCGCGCCATAACCTCCGGTTGATGAAGACACCATGCCGCTGAGCACCACGCGTTCAGAGAACGCACGCACATCAGGGTCATTTTTGAGGTCTTCCCGCACCGCATCGATGTTGTCAATGCGATATTCTACATTATTGTCCTTCACAAAATCGGGGTTGTGGATCTGGATATGCGAGATGTACGTGTCCAGCGCGTCCTTGGTCCGCTGCTCGTTCAGTCCGGCAGAAATGCTGATGACGAACAGCCCGGCCCAAATTCCCAGCGCAATGGACGCGATAACTACGCCACTTCTGAGCGTGTTCCGCCAAACGTTTCTCCAAGCGATCTTCGTTAACATGGCAATGAGGTCTTAATGTTTGTTTCGTTGAGTTCCATCTTATTTATGCATCGCTTTCACGGGGTTCATTTTTCGGATCACGTGTACCGGGTAAAATGCAATGAGGATTGATATGACGAACAGGATTACGGCATTGTTGATGAAAATGCTCGGGTCTGTGGAGGTCATGATCAAAGGTTCAATTCCCATTTGCTCGTAGATCTCCACCGCATCGCCTGTGAGCGGAAATGGGCTGACTTTCATCCAGTACATCACAGGGTACGAAATGATCGTTCCGAGTAGAATTCCCAGTACTGTGATCATGAAGGTTTCGGCCACCATCATTACCATGAGGCGCGTGCGGGCCATCCCAACGGAAAGCATCACACCGAACTCGTACGAGCGCTCAGCCATCATCATCAGAATGGTTGCGAAGATGCCGAAGCCCGCAATGAGATACAGAATGCCAATGTAGATGTACGAACCTGCCACCTTGGTCGTACGCATCTGGATGATCTCTGGAAGCAGTTCTGGCCAGGTCATCACTTCATATTTGCTTGTGTCGATATTCGGAATGATGTCGGCTGCGGCCTTTTCGGGTCGGTCGCTGTCATCCACCACAAGTGTGTAGCCCGTCAGGCGGTTTTCGGCAGAGTAGAGGTATTGCGCATTTTCGAGTGTCATCACTACCACGCTTTGGTTCAGCGCGGGCGATGGCAACTTCAGCAGTCCGACAACCTCATATTTTCCAGCTGCGCTGATACCATGATACCCTTGGCCGATGATTACCAACGTATCGCCAATGCTGAGTTTCAGATACTCGGCCAATTTGTATCCGAGCATGATGCCGTTGTCATTCTCCGTGATGGCGCTGCCAGAAAAAAGGTGTTTCTGCAGGTTCATCAATTGTTCTTCCTTAATGGGATCGACACCGATCACCTGTGTGGCACGCGTCTGTGTTCCAAACGCGGCCAACCCGAACGATTGCAGCCGTGGCGTGATCGCTGTCACGTGTTTTGATGCCAAGGCGATTTGGACAATGTCGGGACTCGCTTCCATCGAATTGTCGAGAACAGGTTCGTCCCAAAATCCCTTCTCATGTATCTGAACATGACCGAGGAATGCCCGTGTCATGTTATCCAGCATGTTCCCGAAAATACCTTCGTTGAGGCTGATCATAAAATTGGACAGGAAAACCGCCATCATCACGGATGTGAGCGTGATGGCCGTTCGCCTCTTATTACGCCATATGTTCCGCCATGCGAGCTTTAGGGTCATCGTCCGTCCTGTCTATTTTTCATATCGTTTGATCTGCGTATTTCCAGTACCTGACCGTGAGTGCATAGCCAATGACGAAGGTCAAAACCACTGAGGAGTAACTGATAAAATCAAGCTGATCGCGATATTCTCCAGCCGCCCCGCTGTATAATCCTGGTATGGCCCACGGGAAGTAAGCCCCGAAGCCAACGGCAGCAATGATCTGGCTGAACACTAACGTAAGTGCCACAAACGCCAAGGGCGCGAGGTAACCCTTGCCCCACATAGCAAAGAACGCGATGGGCGTTCCCAACATAAGCGTAAGCACACCCGTAATGAAATAAGTTGATAACAGTTCGGACAGCGAAAACCCTGAATCTGTCTGAATATGCAGTACCGTGCCAATGATGAACCCGATCAGCAGGTTGGAAACAACAAGCGCCAAGCACCAGAACACATACACAAAGAACTTGGAGTGGATAATATGGGTGCGCGATGTGGGAAGCGAGAGCAGGTCTTTGGCGGTTCCGTCCGTGTATTCGCGGCCAAACACCCAACTGGCAACAAACCCGAAAACCATTACACCGCCCACGCCAACGGCCTGGGTCAGAATACCGAAGTAAGAACCCCAATTGTCTGTAAAGTTCATGGCTGCGGCCTTGGCGCTTAGCGCACCCGCATTTGCCAGCGCATCGGGGTTTCGCATAATGACCATGAAAACGCCACCGATAACAGGCGCAATTCCGAAGGCAACAAACGTTAGCCACAGGATATTCTCATGCGTGTTTTTGATGAATTCTGCCCGAAGTGCTCCTATCTGCGTGCTCATCTCTCAGTTCTTGATGGTTCGTAGGAAGAACTTTTCAAGGTCTTCGGTAAAGGTGAAAAGCAGCTTGGGCGGAAGGCCTTTTTCCGTTAGAAGTTGCGTTAC
Source organism: Flavobacteriales bacterium (assembly GCA_016124845.1). NCBI lineage: Bacteria > Pseudomonadati > Bacteroidota > Flavobacteriia > Flavobacteriales > Flavobacteriales bacterium. Next base: position 30,582 of record WGMW01000010.1, on the reverse strand, counting down.
CGTTTCGGGTCTGGAGATCAACTCTTCATCCATGATCTCAATTTCTCCATCTTCACTCAATGAACCAAGGATTTCGGCATCTTTCAGATGGCTCAACGCTTGCGAATTGTCCAACGTGCTGACAACGATTTTTCGGATGAGTCGCTGGGACAGTTCAGCCTGTGTCAGTTCCGTTCTTAGCTTGCCTTGGTGGATGATTGCCAATCGGTCTGCCACCTTCGACATTTCGCCCAAAATGTGGCTCGAAAGAAAAATAGTAGAACCGTTGGCAGCCAGTTCCTTCAGCAGTTCGCGTACTTCCACAATTCCTTCGGGATCGAGGCCGTTGATCGGTTCGTCCAGAATAATCAGTTTCGGGCGGTGCATCAGCGCCTTGGCAATTCCCAGTCGCTGCTGGTTTCCCAACGAAAGATGCCCAGCTTTCACGCTCGCATAAGCATTCAACTTGAGCTTTTCAATGATGGTGTCCAGCAGTTTCGGCTCGGTCAGCTTGCGCAGATGATAAAATATCCTCAGATTATCACGTACTGTCAGGTTGGGATACGAATGAGGCGTTTCCACCAAATAACCCACATCGTTCCATCGGTCGAACGAGCGCGTAAGCTGCTTTCCGTATAGCGAAACATTTCCTCCATCTGGCCAGATCATTCCCAGCAGAATGCGGATGAGCGTGGTCTTTCCTGCCCCGTTCAGCCCGATGAAACCGTACACCTCGCCTTGCGGCACTTCAATGGAAATGTTGTCCAGCGCCTTGGTTGCGCCAAAGTGTTTGGTCACCGCATCGGTTCGTATGACATTTGCCGCTGTCATCTTCGTGCTTCTACGGGTTTCAGTTTACGGATCACATACGCAGGATACGCGGTGATCAGAATGGAAATGACGATGATGAGCAGCATGTGTGTCATTGCAATAGAAGGGTCGAGCGAAGCGGGCATTACGGGTTCCCAACCTTGTTCGGTCATGGCATCGGCCGCTTTTCCCGTGAATTCGTAAGGATGATGGTTGAAATAGAGCACCAATGGAAAAACTCCAAGCACGCCCAGAACCGCGCCCATTAAGGTTGTCATCAGACTTTCAAGGAACACAACCGTCCAGATGCGTAACCGCGACATGCCGATGGAGACCAGCACTCCGAACTCGTACGTCCGTTCCTGGATCAACATCAGAATGGTGCCGAACATCCCGAAGGTCACGACCATGTAAAGCACCAAAAGCATGATGATGCCGCCTGCACTATCTGCCTGAATGGCCTGCACCAGTTCGGGCATGGAAGTCTGCCAATCGATCACTTCAAACTGCGAAGTATCAACCTCGGCCTCGATCTGTTTCATGGAATGCTTCAGTCGGTTCTGGTTCCGAAGAATGACAGCCAATGATGTGGCCATATTATCGGCTCCGTAGAAATATTGCGCCTCTTTAAGCGGCAGCAATACCGCACTTTCGTTGAGCATCACGGCTGTGAATTTGGCAACACCCGCTACAGGATATTTCCCTGCGGCACTCACGCCATGATAACCTTGCGAGAGGAAGACCAATGTATCACCCACATTCAGCTTGTAGAACTCGGCCACCTTTTCGGCCACCAGTACGGAGCGGTCATCAGCAGAGAACAGCGAACCCGCAATGATCTTGGAATCAAGCTCCATCAGTTGGCTCTCAACCGCAGGCTGAACTCCCACCATCAGCACTCCCTTTGTCACTTCGTTGAACGAGGAAAGCGCAAAACCTTCCAACCGCTCGGCCACCAGTTCTACATTTTCGGTGTTTCGAATCTGTTCAATGGGCGCGTCAGTCAGGTTAAAGGAATTGTCAAGGGTCTGGTCGTCATAATACCCTTTGGCGTGTACTTGGATGTGACCCGAGTAGAACCGCACCACGCTGTCGATCATTTTGGCGTACGTGCCCAATTGCATGCTGCGCAGGAATACGGCAAAGAATACGGCAAAGAACACCGATGCCACGGTGATGGCCGTTCTGCGCTTGTTGCGCCAAATGTTCCGCCACGCGAGTTTTAGCAACATGGCAGCCCCCTTGATCCCCCAAAGGGGGAAGTTCTATGAGTTGTATGTGATTCAGTTACCCTCATTTCTGTATCGTTGTCGGTTTCCCCTCCTTTGGCGGGCTTTCATTTCACACGTTTCATATTGTTCGTAGTGAAGAAATCCTCCTGAATGCCTGTGTTGAACTTGATGTCGTTTTGGATGATGACGGTCTTCTGACCGGGTTTGTCCACGGGGTCGATCTCTATTCTTCCCGCCAAGGTTCTGCCCCCCATTTCTTTGATGTCCGAGGCGGAGAATACATTCACAAGAAAACCATCCTCATCGTAGAATTCACTACGCATCTGGATGTAGGTGTCTTTGTCCACGTAGGTAATGATACTACCCCAAACTACGGGTGCATCTGGCTTGGCAGTAAGCACCAATTTCCAGCAGTTGCGGCCATCCATGGTGGTGTCTTTTTCGAGTTTGTGGGTGTAATCCACCACAATGGATGATTCTTTCACGAGGTCGTCATTGGTGAGGTCGGTGCCCATCCAGCTTTGCATCATCATGCTTGGCGGGAGTTTAACCGTGCGTTCAATGGACGGAACCCAGTTCCATATCTCCTTCTCGCGCTTCAGGAAAACGGTGCCTTTTTCCTTGGCGGGAGAAGTGATGAGAATAAGGCTGTATTCCGTTCCGAGCGTCCAACTCTTCATGGTCATTTCGCGGCTCCATTTGGGGCGCACGATCTGAATGGTCATGGATCCTTGCGAGGACAGTCCGCGGGTCAACTCATCAGCCTTTTCAATGATCTCCTTGGCAGTTTGGGCATTTCCCGCAAGGGGAAATAGAAATAAGAATATCACGCAAAGACGCAAGGACGCAACGTGAAAAAATCCCCCACCTCGTTCCTCGGCACCCCCTTTTAAAGGGGGAACTGCGTTCTGCAAAACGTCCTTAGTTGTCGGTTCCTTTTGTGCCATCAATGTTCTCTTGTTCGTCATATTCGTGTGTATTCGTAATTGGTAACCTTAAGCAAATTGGTCGATCATCATTTGTTTCACTTTTTCAATCGGAAAATTCTCGGGGTCGAGGAGAATATGGAACTGTACGCCATCCAATATGGCCGAATAATACCGCATCATGGTCATCGGGTCTTTGTGGCCGCGTTCAGAAAAGTAATTGTACATCAGCATCATGAACGGTTGGATCCTTGGCATCATGCGCTCCATCAACACAGGCGTTACATCCGGTTGAAATGAAAGCGCCATGTAAAGCTTCCAACGCTTGGGGTTGGCAAGCACGATCTCAATGGTCTTTTCGAGAATGTGAACGAATTTTTCCCGCGTCAGCGGTACGTCCATGCTCAGTTCGAGGCTATCGAAAACCTCATCAAAAAGTCCTTCCACCAATGTGACGAGAATCTGCTCTTTCCCTTCAAAGTAGTTGTAAATGAGCCCTTTGCTGACGTTGGCGCGCTTGGCAACACTTGCCATGCTGGCCAAGTGGTAACTGTCCTCACCGAAAACGTTCAGGGCTGCATCCAATATCTGTTTCCTGCGCTCTTCGCGTATCTGTGCAAACTGTTCTGGTGAGCGTGGCGTCATTATATCAGATTGCTGTGCAGGTCGTTCAATGCTTCCGTTACCGAGGTCCCGAAACCTCTTACGATCTCATCCCCTTCATTATCGATTAACGAAACGGAGAATCCCGTTTCGGTTTCCTGTATCAAAATGTTTTTGAGTTCCTCAGCTTGGATGGTGGTGCTGGTTGTGGTTTCAATCATTGTTATTGGTTGACCAAACGGTCAGTCAAAGGAATGGTAAATTTTTTAACTGACCAAACGGTCAATGTAAAATTTTGGTTAGGAGTGTAATTTATTGGAGTAAACTGGCAGTCAGTTGTTTGGATAAGACACGGGCATCCATGAACTTGAAATCATGAAACTTTTGAACCTCCTCTTTCTGTTGTTCCTAACCGCTGTAACAAGTGCACAATCCACCTTCAAAATCAAACGAATCGAAGGTTCGGGGAACATGGGAAGAACGCTTGATTTTGTCTCAGGAGTTCATGATTCGTTGTTCCAAACGACAGGGGATAGGGTTTTTCAACCTACATACGACTTTAACAAAGGCCCGGTTAGAGTTGAAATTATAGACCCTTCCGTTGTTCCGAATGCGGAGATGTTCATTTCACTTGATGGTGTAGCGGATTCTTGTGGGTGGAAAATGTATGTGGCAGGTGGGAATGATACCGTTTACTCAAACACAACCATTGGTGTTGGTGCCGAGCAGATCATCTCGCAATGGGGTCTTCTTGTTCAGGTAAAGCAGGTTGAAGGATGGAATGAGGAATGCGACTATATGCTGGACTGTTCGTTGGAATTTAGTGGAACTCCCTGGTTGGGCTTTCTTAGTGATTCGGGTACATCATTGCAGTATTCTAATTGGATATGGCCCCCATCCAGTGGGCTGGTAGATTACGATGCTGATACGGCAAGTTGCCTGGAACGAATCCTTGACGGGACTTGGGCCCCATGGAGATTGGCAAGTGACGCTGATAGTGTAGCCTCCCCTTCGTGGAACAAATTCAAATCCTTGAATAAGCTCGATAATCTTAGTTCCGTAGATGTTGTAATAACTTCCGATCAGAATAAATGGACGAGATGTCCAGTACTGGAAATTGCCGACAGTTACTTGCCTTCGGTTGGCAATACCGACAGATTCAACCTTCGTATGTCTCCTTCGGTTGGCAAGGATGGCCTTCCAGATGGCTCTGGTACTATGGGCATGAGTTGGTTTCCAGGATATGCGGTAAACCTCGAAACTGGGGAACGCTTAAACATGGCTTTCGGGGAGAATTCATGGTTACAGGCCGACAATGGCGCAGACATGGTTTGGAATCCGACATCAACTGTGGGCACGCCCACGGGAGACCCGATTCTCGGAGGTGGTCATTATATCTATGTTTTCGGTCACAATGGAGATTCCCCAAATGATGATGTTCCACTTTACGATGAGGGTTCATTCATCTATTCCAAATTGTCGGAGAATGGTTTTAATCCAGGCGATCCGGCCAAGCGGAGGGTCTATAAAGATGCCATGTGGGTTGCAATACCTTTGCTGGAGGATGGACATAATTTGTTGGAATCGGATGTTGTGATCAAGCTTCGTGTCCGTAAGCCGTTTGTCGACTACCGATGTCTGGACACCATTCAAAATCTGACACATCCTTTATATTCTTTCAATACATCGGATATCGGAACTGGTGTCTCAAAAGATTTTGGTACAACCCAAATAACATTCAAAGCATATCCCGTTCCGGCCAAAGACCAACTGACCGTTGAGGTCGGTTTTCCCACAAACGAACGGTTCGATCTGGTTCTTCGTTCGGTGGATGGAAAAGAGATCATGCGAAAAACCTTCGTTCAACAGACCTTGAGGACGACTCTGCCAACCGTTGGCCTATCACGAGGATTGTATGTTCTTTCCGTTGAAGGAACGACATTCCGAAAACAACTGAAAATTCCTTTGGTGGAATAAAAAAAGTCCCGCCAAAAACTGGCGGGACTTTCCCTTAGAATTCAATTGAATTACTCGATGATGATCCTGCTGACGGAAGTGCCTTCTTCGGTTTGCAGTTTCAACAGATATGCTCCAGCAGGAAGTTCGGAGGCATCCATTCGATAAACCGAACCGCTGAACTGTTCGGTACGGATCAGTTTGCCAGATAGGTCGAAAACGGTCAGTTGAACTGCTCCGTTGGTTTCAACACCTACATTGAAAATACCGGTGCTTGGGTTTGGGAAAATATGTGTGTTGAGAATATCGGCTTCGGAAATCCCAACTCCGGCAACAGCCACATCGTAGGTCTGAGATTTGGTGCAGCCTTCGCCATCGCCAACTTCAACCGTTACGCTGCCATCAGAAACGCCACCGTCCCAGATCACGGTCACGGATTCTGTTCCCTGGCCACTTTGAATGGTGCCGCCATCAACCGTCCAGTTGTAAGATGCTGCGCCAGATGAAGCGGTGTACGTCTCGGAAGTGTTCAAAAAAGCAGAGGCATTTCCTGAAACGGTCGGTACCTGAAGGTCGGTGATCGGATCTGTGTCCATTGGAACTTGGATTATGATGGAACCACCACCATACTGCGGATCCACATCCGAAAGCCATGTTCCATTAGGAATACCGAATGCACTTACATCTGGAACGGTCTGTACAATGCGTGCATCATACTCAACTTGCAGTACGTAAACACCGGTATCTCCTCCCAACTGCGCAGCTTGCCATGCTGCTGGACTTCCATGCACATAAACGCAACCAATCGCAGGGGTCACATTCGGAACCGTACCGCTGTTGACCCAAGCTCCATAAGGCGCAAATGAGTTGGCCATGCCGTCCACGTCCGTTCCAAAATACAGGCCGGTAGGAAGCCCAGATACACTTACCACCCGTGTAGAGTCGTAGTAGATGGAAACATCAAGTGTTATAGGGCTGGTAACATGAACCGTAGTGTCTGAAATGCTTACGATGGTCTTGAAACCGAGCGTATCGCTGCAATCGGGCGTTGCAATGGTGAAGGGATAAACGCCCGGACCAGATGAAGCATAGGTCATATCCGGGTTACAGACCTGTGCTTGGCTGTAGCTGAACGACAGAGCAGTGATGATAAGGAGTAACAGTTTTTTCATGGAACTTGGATTTAGATTGAAGCACGTAAAGTTAAAGGTTGGGTATTATTTGAGTGCAATAGTTGAACGGAGGCATTCGATGTGGCCTTGTTGAAAACGTCAATGACTTTATTATTTTGCCTGAAAATTCGAAGCTATGAGTGAAGAGATCATAGATCTTGATGATAATCCCTGGTGGACAGACTGATCGGAATATTTTCTCTTGTAACCTACTTTACTGTTTGGGAAGGTCTGACCAGCAGAAGTCTTGGCAAGTACGTTACAGGAACGATGGTAGTAAACGCCACAGTTGCCTGCCAGCACAACAGAACGATACAACAGAGAATATGACATCAGAAGAATTTGTAAAGAATTTCTACAATGAAAGAAAGCGAATTATTGAAAGTTCGCTTGACTTCGGGCAGGATTTACGAAGCTATGTTTCAACTAAGACTCAAGACCTAAACTTAGACGAACAACAAACCGAAAAACTAAGACATATTATTTCAGCACTATTGACGGACACATTTTATGGAGTTTTGTTAGGGCTTGACGGTTCTGCTTCTATTGGTGAAAGACAAGAGACCTTTACAATAACAGGGGAGGATGGTAAAATAATTTCTGAATGTGGCGAAATTGAAGGCGAAGCGTATGAAATATTTTGTGCTAATAGACTTGAATGTGAAGAGAATGACTGTGACTTTGTTGCTCGGCTTTGTTTTAAGAAAACAGAAGATGGAGGAAGGACAAGTTTTGCTATAAGTGGATATAGACCTCAAGTGAAATTCGGCTTTACAGAAATGCAAACTTCGGGGCAACAAACATACGTAGACAATAAAATGGCTTTTCCAGGCGACAATTTAAATGCTTTAATTAAGTTGGCGACCAAGGCCCATTTGAATGGAAAATTGATAGAAGGAAGCAATTTTGAATTTTTAGAAGGTGACAAAGTAATTGGAACCGGGAAAATTTTGTTGATTAAAAACGATGAATTACGAAAAGCCAGCAGGTAACAAGGGTTTGCCAAAAGCGGGGCTTAAGAGCTTAGATTGAACATTTGTGAAAGGTTCAACAGCAGTAATTCCACTGGATTTTGTGCTAAAAATCCCCGCCTTTGCAAGCTCCAGAACGGCTTTAAGGCGAAGTCTTTCCGGAGCGGAGCCGTTCGAATTCTTTTCCGGGTTTTCCTCTTCCGGTATCATGTGGCATGACAAGTGGACCGATACTTACGTGATCAGGGTTCCTAAATAGGGTTACCGCGTAAGCGCGATATAATCTTTAATGACCGTTTGGAGAAACTGCTGTGCATTTTCAGGTCTTGGAGCGCCAAGAATGTCCGCAATCCGATCGGCAACCGTGTGCAATGCCTCCTTGTGAGATTGATTCTTGTATTTGAGGCTGCGCTGCATGGTTTCTTTGGCAAGCAGTACTTGCTCCTCGCTCAGTTGGGCCGCGCCATTGTAAACAGGTTTGTAAGAAGAAAGCCTGTTGAGGTCCATCAAGCGTTTTAGCGGAATACGGAGATTTTTGGTGTGGATGACCGTGGTATCGGCCAAGAGGTCACCTATGCGTTGGCTTCGTGGTGTGGCCGAAACAAGAACTGCCGCCATACTTCCCAAACTCATGTAAATGTCCACCCAACGGAACATCCAACGCATGAGGCAGTCATAACCTGTTACGGGTCTGCCATCGATCCGCACCACTTTCAGCCCCAATGCCATTTTTCCCAACGACCGCCCATCATTGAATATCTCCATTAAAAGCGTGTAGAAAATGAATACCAAGGCCATGATGGCGAAACCGAATGTTTGAGACGCGGCAATGAAAATGCTCAGAAAAGCCAATGTAACACCAAGTATTACCATGTCAATGAAATAACTTGCAAGCCGATGGAGAACAGAGGCCGTGCTGTAAGTGAGCATAATGCCCTGTGTATTCTCAAATTCAAGTACACTCATTGTTGCAAGTTAGTGCTTAAAGATGTTTTTTTATCGTTCGCTTAGCTAAATGAAGGAGACCGAGTTCATCGAGCAAAATAAGGAGAAGTGGCAGAATCTGGAAGCGGAACTGCAACGAGGCACGGAAGCAAGGCCCGACAGCATTACGCATCTGTATATCGACTCGGTGGATGACCTTTCGTTTGCGCGCACCACCTACCCGAACCGGATGGTGCGCGCCTACCTCAACGGTGTGGTGGAGGTCCTGTCGCTTATGGTGCAACGCTCGCAGCGCAATTACCGGAAGAACATCGTGGCCTTCTGGAAAACCGATCTGCCATTGGCCATCTATGAAGGGAGGCGCCAGTTTCTGCTTTCATTCATCATTCTATGTGTGTCCATTGGCATCGGCATATTCTCCAGTATGCACGATAAGACGTTCGCCACCTACATTCTTGGCCCCGAATACATAGAGACCACGCTGGAAAACATTGAAAAAGGCGATCCGCTTGCCATTTACAAGAGACCCGAGATGGGGCAGATGTTCTTTCAGATCACCTTGAACAACATTTTGGTCTCTGCCCGAACCTTTGTGCTCAGTTTGTTCATCGGGTTCGGCACCATCATTATCATCGTCTACAACGGAGTAATGCTGGGAGTTTTCCAGTATTTCTTCATTGAGCGAGGGCTGTTCTTCGAGTCGTTTCTAACCATTTGGCAGCACGGGGTGATTGAAATTTCGTGCATCGTGCTGGCCGGTGCAGCTGGTCTTGTGCTTGCCAAAGGAATTCTGTTTCCCGGTTCGTATTCACGGCTGGATTCCTTCAGAATCAACGGTCGCAAAAGCCTGATGATCATGCTCGGACTTATGCCGCTGTTGGTGCTCTCGGGAGCCATTGAGGCTTACGTGACAAGATTTACCGATGCACATTGGAGCATTCGGTTGTTGTCCATTCTTATTTCGCTCACGTTCATCCTTACCTACTTCGTGGTCTATCCGAGAATGGTTGCCAAAACACGGGAAGAAGAGACACCATCCGTGGCGGCACAACCCATGGTCACTTCCGAGTTTTCACTGACAGGCATTCGGACCAACGCGGCCATTTTTTGGGAATCCATTCGGGTTCTGTTTGCCCAGAAACGATTGCTCATGTTGGTCATGTCAGGTCTCGGCATATTGCTTACCGTGGTCTGGTGGGTTTTGGGAGTGAATGCCGAGGGTAAGATGAACAGCACCGCGTATGCCATGAATGCGTCTATTTGGTACCTGCACACCGATGGAAATGTGATACGGATGGCCTGTAGTTTCCTCGTCATTCTGTCTTCGCTCCTGGTTGCGCATTGGGCGGTTTGGAACCGCGTCCGTTCCGAAGGCGCAGCATCAACGTTCACATTCAATTGGAGGAATGTGATACTGATCTCCATTCTGTTGGCGGTCATTGAAACGGCCGTTCTTATCAACTTGGGAGTGACGTTCCTGTTCGCGTTCCTGTATCCCGTTATCGGGCTGCTACTGGTGCTTGTCTTCCATACCGGCAAAGGTGAAAGTCCGTGGACGATAACCCGACAGATGCTTGGCAGAAACTACGGCAAGTTGCTTGCGCTGGTGGCGTTCTATGGCTTTGCCATAATGCTGGTAGCCCTGCTTACGCGCGAATTTGTAGGCGATCTACTGGTAGAGTTCATCTCTTATTTCGTGGTGCCAGATAGCGATGTTCTGGCACTTTATCTGATGCCCGCAATGATCGCAGCGGCAACGCTGTTCCTTTTCAGCGCACTTGTGCATATCGCCATGCATTTGAGCTACTACAGCCTGAAGGAGATCCGCTCCGCAACCTCATTGAGCCAGCGCATCGATGCGCTGTTCCCTGTAAGAGATGATGACGCTCGGCATTCGGTAACGATTCTCAGAAAAGACGTGTTCAGCTGATGCAAAGGGTCGTGGTTTTATGTGTGTTTTTTCTGTTGCTGGCTTCCGTTGGAAAGGCGGAGGATGATGGGCTTCAACTTGATAGGACGGCCTGGGAGAAAAGCATCAAGAACATGAACTATGAGCCGGATAAGAAAAGGGAACGCAAACCCCGTGAGGCTGAGGAGACCACGCTTCCTGATCTTTCCGGATTCAAGTATGTGGCCTATGGAATGGTCGTGCTCATAGTGGTGGTTTTGCTTGTGCTTATTCTGCGCAACGCGCGACCCGTGGAGGAAGTGAAACATGAGCGCATAGAAGCGCAGACGTTGGAGGAGGCTGAAGAGAATTTGCCCATGGTCACGCTCAATAGGATCTACGAGGAGGCCATGGCCATGTCCGATTTTAAAAAGGCGCTGCGCATCAAGTTTCTGATGGTGCTACAGAGTTTGATCGATGCGCGCATGATCGTTTGGAAAAAGCGGAAGACCAACGAACAGTATCTGCACGAATTACAGGACGAGAACATTTTTAGGATGTTCAGAAGCGCGGTGCAGACCTTTGATGATGTGTGGTATGGAGAATTGCTGATCGATGCTTCGCAGTACAGTGGCATCATTGCCTCTCTCGATCAACTCAACTCAACAATTGCCAATGGGGAACCGAAGTAATATCGGCATCATAGTGCTTGTTGTGTTGGTGGTGGTAGGCATGATCGCCTTGGTGTATTTCCTCATGCCCAAACACAACTGGAATGAAACCCTCAGTACGCATGCTGATGAACCCTACGACCTGACGCTGTTCAAGGCGTTGCTCGATTCATCAACAACAGGCGAACTCATAACCACCGATATTCCGATAACCGATTGGCTCGATACGGCACAGGGCTGCAACTATTTCCTGTTCGGAAACAATGCCTATTTCGATTCTGCGGAGGTGGCCGCCCTTTTCCATTTCATGGAACGCGGAAACAACGTTTTCATTGCCGCAAATCGAATGCCCCAAGAATTGTTCGATGAGGCATCGGACCGAAATATTTTCATTGGAGGTGAGGACTGGGCGGAAGGCTCAACGGTGTTTCCGGTGGCATCCAACTTCGGCAATACGCACCAGTATGGTTATAAAGGTCCGTTTGGAATAGACGACAAATGGTGGAGTTTCATCAACACCGACCCCAATTACGTTTTTGATGATGAGTACGATGACGAAGAATATGATGAGGAATACTCGGAAGAGGAAGTGTCGGAATCGGTTGAAGAAGACACGGCCTATGTTGCTGACCTGATCATCGATTCACTCGGACAGGTACAGGACAGCACATATTTGGCCGAAACCTCAGACAGCCTTACAACCGAGACCCAAGATTGGGAATACATGGAGGTGATGGGTTTTTTCCGCACCGAAACAGGAAAAGACACCATGTTCATCAACTTTTTGGCCACAGATATTGGCAAAGGACGACTGTACCTGCACACCAATCCCATCATGTTCTCTAACTTTTTCCTGATGAAGAAGGACGGTTTTGAGTACACCAACGAAGTGCTTTCCAGTTTGGGCAGCCGCCCATCTGTTTGGGATGACTATCACTTGGTCTATCGGCCCAAACCCGGAGAAGAGACCTATGAGGCACGGACCCCGTTGCGATTCATTTTTGCACATCCTCCGCTCAAATATGCGTGGTTGACGTTGGTTGCCTCGGTCATTCTGTTTCTGATGTTCAGAAGCAAGCGCGAGCAGAAACCCATACCGATCATTCCAGCGGTGGAGAATACGTCCATTGCATTTGCAAAGTCGCTTGGCGTGCTGTACCACAACGCCACCAGCGGCCGGTTTCTGGCGGTGGAACTGATGCGGATGTTCGATAATTTCAACCGTAGGCATTACCGGTACAATCGCAACAAGAAAGACGAGCAAACGGCCCTTCATATTTCTAAGAAGGCACGGGTCGATCTGGCGTTGGTAGAAGACATTCTCCGCTTGGAGCGAACCATTGTTTACAATCCCATTTCCAAGGTGAAGGAAGTGGTCAAACTCTACAACCGATTAGAAGATTACTACAAACAGGCAAAAAGATGACAGAAGAAGAAAAGCCCGCAACAGACGGACAGGAAACGCCCGAAAACGCGCCAACTCCGCAAGAAGCAGCAGCTACGGATAAGGAACAACCACAGGTAACTGCGGTAGAAGAAACGCTGGCGCAACAGGCCAAGATCTATAACCCGGTATCAGAAAGTCTGGGTCAGATAAGAACGGAAGTGCAAAAGGTGATCGTGGGTATGGACAGCGCCATTGAGGAAACGCTGGCAGCACTTTTCACCAACGGGCACGTGTTGCTCGAAGGATTTCCAGGCGTGGCCAAAACCCTGCTGGTGAAACTCATTGCCCGAACCTTGAGCGTGGATTTCAAACGCATTCAGTTTACACCGGACCTCATGCCTTCGGATGTGTTGGGAACCATGGTTTTCGATCAGAAGAAAGGGAATTTCTCATTCCACAAAGGGCCTATCTTCTCCAATTTCGTGCTTATTGACGAGATCAACCGTTCCCCGGCCAAAACACAGGCCGCGCTTTTTGAGGTGATGGAGGAGCGACAGGTGACCATGGAAGGAGAAACGCACGCGTTGCAGTATCCATTTCTCGTTATCGGAACGCAAAACCCGATCGATCAGGAAGGAACCTACCGACTGCCAGAGGCACAACTGGATCGTTTCGTGTTCAAGATCAAGGTTCCTTATCCTTCGGAAGAAGAGGAAATGGCCATTTTGGAACGTTTCCAGAGCGATTTTGACCAGACGATCTCCCAAACGGTGAATGCGGTAATGAATGCCGATAAAATGAAGGAATGCGAACGGTTCATCGAGAGCGTACATATCGAACCTCTCATCCTGCGCTACATCACGCAGGTGGTGAATGCCACGCGCAATCACGCCTCCATCTATTTGGGAGCCTCCCCGCGGGCGTCTTTGGCCATTATGCGCACGGCCAAAGCATTTGCAGCATTGGCGGGGCGCAATTACGTGAAACCGGACGATGTGCAGCGCGCTTGCGTTCCGGTATTGAACCATCGTCTTATTCCGAGTGCAACGGCAGAGATGGAAGGCTTTACTTCGGTTGATATTCTGGACGGTATCTTAGAAGAGATCGAGGTGCCGAGATGAGGCTGCTCAGACCGATCTTCCTTACCAACCGGGTGTTCTATCTGCTCGGATTCTGCATAACGGTGTTCGCATTGGGCTTTTCGTTCAGCGGGCTGGTTTATGCGGGATTTCTGCTTTTGGCGATGATCTTGGTTGCCGTAGCGGTCGATATTCGCTCAGCCCAACAACTGGCACAGAACATAGAAGTAGAACGAAAAGTAGCTCCACATTTTTCTCTGAGCGATTCCAATTCTGTAAAGCTGTATATGAAAAATGGGAATGGTCGGCCAATACAGGTGCGGATCATTGATGAGATTCCGGTTCAGTTTCAGGTTCGGGATTTTCTGTTGAGAGAAGAGCTGCCTGCCAATGACGAACGAAGCATTCAATACCAACTAACTCCTGCAAAGCGGGGCGAGTTCATCTTCAATTCCATCAATATCCTGTTTGAAGCACCATTGGGATTGGTGGAATACCGGAAGACCATTGAGCAGCAGCAGCGGGTGAAAGTGTACCCTTCGTTTGAACAGATGCAGAAGTTCGAGATGATGGCTTTCAACTCTGTGCGGCAGGATGAAGGAATCAGAAGGCTTCGAAGGATCGGACACGGATATGAGTTCAGCGACATCCGTCATTACGTTATCGGGGACGATCCGCGAAGCGTGAACTGGAAGGCAAGCAGTCGTATGGGCGAACTGATGGTGAACAACTATGAAGATGAGCGCTCGCAGAAAGTGTATGCGATCATCGACCAGAGCCGCACCATGCGCATGCCGTTCAATGGAATGAGCCTGATGGATTACGCCATCAATACCAGCTTGGCCATTCTCAATATTGCGTTGAAGAACCAGGACCATTCTGGGCTCATGTCATTCTCAAAGACTCTCGGTGTTTATGTTCCCGCGCAGCGAAAGAACAACCAACTGAGCCGTATTATGGATGCGCTTTACAATCAGGAAAGCAGCACAAACGAAGCCAATTACGCAGAGCTTTTCACGTCCATTAAAACCCGCATCCGCAACCGTTCGCTGCTGTTTCTGTTCACCAATTTTCAGAGTTTGAATGCGCTGAAAAGGGTGTTGCCGCAATTGAAACGGTTGAATCGCGACCATCTGTTGGTGGTCACATTCTTTGAGAACACGGAGCTTGAGACATTCCGGCAAGAGCCGATACAAACAACCCTTGATATGGCATCGAAGGTCATGGCCGATAAGTTGAGTGAGGAGCTTACGCAGATCGTCTATGAATTGCGAACTGCGGGAATTCAGGCCATTAAGACCCGACCGGAAGACCTGACCACCAACACGGTCAATAAGTACTTGGAACTCAAATCGAGAGGATTGATATGAAAAAGGCACTCTGAATTTTCAGAGCGCCTTTCCAATTTCAAGAAGCGGAAAGATCAGTTCCTCACCAATCGTTTGAAGGTTCTTCCCTGCTCCGTTTCGATCTCCATCAGGTAAACCCCTGCCGGAGCATCCTGCAGGTCGAAACTGTAAAGTGTGCTGCCGTTGAACTGTCGGTTTGCGATCAATCTTCCGGACAGGTCAGATATCCGAACGGCTGCCCATTTTGTCGTTTCCAATCTCAAATTGAAAAGTCCTGAGCTTGGATTTGGGAAGACCTGAGAAACAATTCTGGGCTCTTCCGGTAAAATACCTGTTCCAATGTTTACGAAATCGAAAAACGCAAATACGCCAGGCTGAGATCGGCCATTCATACAAAAGACCACTAATGCCAAGGTAGAAGGACCATAGCCTTGAAATGGGTAGAAACCAGTTATAGTAAATGTATCGCCTAACTGGTAAACAATCCAAGTCGCAATCATAGTATCCGCAGTTATCTGAACAGAATCAACCAATAGAAAAGAATCAACAGGAAGAGTGTAGTCAAGATCGCACGTCTGAGCATATGCGTAGGATGTGTCCGATGGAATCCATATCTGAGAAGCAGCAATATTGGAGTAGATACTGGAGTCGGCAGGGATTGCAAAAGTGGCTGTCGCTGTATAGCCGTTGGCATCTGTCACCTCTACAGTATAGACCCCAACACATAGAGAATCAAGTTGTCCTGTACTGTTCGTAATGCCATTGGAAAACTGATAAGAATATGGAGGAGTTCCATTCAGCCCTGTAACATCAACCGTGCCTTCACATGCAGATGAGAAAAAGTTGTCAGGAGTGACTTCAGGGTAAGCCCAAATATCTCCGCAGATTGTTGCATTGATTGCCGTATCAAGTCGATCAATACCATTTGATAGAAGAAAAGGGTCTGATTCAGAGGTCCATACGCCCGGAGGATAAAGAAAGGAAATATCAGGGTCGGTGGATAAAACCCTATAACCCAGTCTTAACGCAAAGGTGTTTATTCCCGGAGTTAAACTCCATATCCCACTGTAAGTTGAGGCACTATCCCATGCTGATTGGGACGCGGAGATGGAAATACACCCAATGGAAGGAACATTATTCATTGGGTCTGGACTTTCCCATATTCCGTATGGGGCATCCGGTGTTGCGGAAGACATAACATCTGTGGTGAGTTCAAAGCCAGGAGGTAAATAATAAACCGTATCGATTTTAACCGCGTCAAAGTAAACTATCTGGGAGTCTAAAGAAGGGGATAATGCAAGGTGCCGAACCTTTCCAATGAAGGTTTTGTCATCTGACAGTTCGTTACATGCGCGCATGAAGTATCCGCCTGGGTACAAACCGAAACCATTAGGCGCATACAATGAATCAGCACATGTTTGACCGTATCCTTTACAGTACAGGATTATAGAGAACACTAAAAGAACTACTTGTTTCATGGCCTTGGATCACGATAAATGAAGGACTAAATTAACAATGATTTCACGGAAACAGCAGGTTCAGGATATTTATCGCTATAACCATGTCAATGAAGCCCTTACCTTGTAAGATCAGTTCTTCACCAATCGTTTGAAGGTTCTTCCCTGCTCCGTTTCGATCTCCATCAAGTAAACCCCTGCCGGAGCACCCTGCAGGTCGAAACTGTAAAGCGTGCTGCCGTTGAACTGTCGGTTTGCGATCAATCTTCCGGACAGGTCAGATATCCGAACGGCTGCCCATTTTGTCGTTTCCAATCTCAAATTGAAAAGTCCTGAGCTTGGATTTGGGAAGACCTCAGCGTTGATGGAGGATGCATGTTCCTGAATTCCTACCGAGAGATCCATGAATTCATAGATCTCAAACTCACCCAATGTGGAGCGACCGTTTTCGCACCAAAGCATCAACGAAAAAACCGTTGGGTTCGACCCTAAGAATGGATAGATGGACGTAACTGTATAAGGAGCACCCTGCTGCCAAACGACCCAGGTGACCAAGCATGTATCAGGTCCAGAGGTTACGGCACTCACAATTTCAAATGAATCGAGCGGCAGGTTGTAATCAATATCACATGTAGCGTAAGAACTGAAAAGTGTGTCAGCACCAGCAGGAGGCCAAACACCGCCACTACCAACGTTTGAATAGACATTCTGTGATGAACCGATCACAAAATCCGTTATCGCAGAAGCTCCGTTTGCATCAGTTATGGACACGGAATAGAGTCCCGGGCAGAGTCCCGTCAGCGAAGAGCTTCCGGTTGCACCTGTTGAGAAAGTGAATGAGTAAGGCGGAACCCCGTTGTACACCTCCACGTTGACTTCTCCATCGCAGTTTTGGGTCGTGTCATTGTCCGCCACAACTTCGGGAAAGGCAAACAGGGTTCCGTTGCAGTCGGTGTCGTTCACATGTAGTTCAAGCTCCAAAGTGATTGGTCCCACCAGCCCACCTGTTTCAGAAGCCCAACTGCCATTGGCAATCAGGAACGAAATATCAGGCACGGTTCCAGCAATTCTCAAATCAATCGATAGTGTGACCGGATAAACCCCATCATTGTTGGGGCCTCCTGATGAGGCAGCTGCCCAATCAGTGGGATCTCCGGTAATATTGAGACATCCGATAGCAGCGATCAATCCCTGCCCAACAGAACCGCCATTGACCCATGTGCCGTATGGAGATTGGGCCGTTGCGCTGCTCAATACATCCGTTTCGATGATCAGGCCGGCAGGAAGCCCCGTATCACCAACGATGCGCATGGCATCTATGTAAGTGGAAATGGGTTGAGATGGATTTATAGGGTTGGGCATTACCGTATCTGTCACAGAAATAATGGTCTTATAAGAATTCGACCCGCTACAGTCGGTTAGCATAGGGCCGGCAGGATATGCGCCATACCCTTCACTTGCAAAATTAGGGTCGGGAAAACATCCTTGTGCCTTGGAACGGACCGTACCAAGTATGGTCAACATGGAAAATAGTAGGAGTAAAGTCTTGTTTTTCATGGTCATTTAGTTAAGTATGACACAAGGTATAATCAATATTCCAAATGACTAAACAATTTTTTGTGATAAATTACACTTCCAACACCGTTAAGACAAAAAAGGCACTCTGAATTTTCAGAGCGCCTTTCCAATTTCAAGAAGCGGAATGAATCAGTTCTTCACCAATCGTTTGAAGGTTCTTCCCTGCTCCGTTTCGATCTCCATCAGGTAAACCCCTGCCGGAGCATCCTGCAGGTCGAAACTGTAAAGCGCACTGCCGTTGAACTGTTTGGAGCTGATGATCTTACCAGAAACATCCATTACGCGTACAGAAATAGCATCCGTAGCTCCTATGCGTAGCGTGAAAACACCGTTGTTCGGATTTGGGTAAATGCTTGCGCTTATGCCTGCAACCTCATCCAAACCTGTTGGGTTGGCCGTTACATCCATGTTGTCTGTTCCTTGGCAGCCGCCATCTGTCAGGTCAACCTGAATGTTTCCGCTACCGTTCCATTCAACCGTTACTTGGTTTGTTCCCTGTCCGGAAACAATCGTTCCGTTGGTTGCTGTCCAAGCATAGGTCACATTCGGGTCCTGCGGAACAGAATACATGTATTGGGTTACCGGGTCAACATTCGTACTTCCAGAAATGGTGGTGCTGATGTTGGCATAATCGGAAGCTACGACCAGCGTATCGTAGATGAAAAACGCTCCGCCTCCTAAACTTGGAGACACCGCACTTACCCAGGTAGGAGCACCGATGAATGCTGCAATGCCAGCCGGATTGGTGGATTGAATGTAAGCATCCACTTCAAAGACCAATGGATAAGCACCATCGTTGTTCGGTCCGCCACCGATGGCGGCATCCCAATCTCCACCTGTTCCATAAACGTATGCGCATCCGAAAGCTGCGGTCTGGTTGGGCACCGAACCGGTGTTGTCCCAATAACCCCAAGGCCCGTTGGCATCGGCCGAGGCCATCACATCCGTACTTAACGCGAGTCCGCTTGGGAGACCGGACACCGAATTGATGCGCATCCGCGTGATGTAGAGCGTTACATTCTGCGAAATTGTAGCGTTGTACATCGTGGTGTCGGTAAGGCTCACAATGGTCTTTGGGGCGATCAGCTCGCATGTTGGGCCCAAGGGGCCGCTCGGATACAGGCCAGCAGGTGCACCCGAATAATTGGCATCTGGTGTACATGTTTGGGCGAAACTGCCGAAAGAGAACAGTACGGCAGCAAAAAGTAAAATGTGTTTCATGATCGTATGTGTCGTTTGGTTAGTCAGATAAAGGTAAATTCTTCATCTGGGTCTCAACTAACCTTTACACGACAAATCCTCAGTTCAGCGATGCGCTGTTCAGAATGGCATCCACCTGCCGCATGTAGTTGCGTTTGTTCTTGCCTGGGGCATAAACAAAGCCATGCAGATAGATTACGCGGGTTTCTGTGGGGTTAAGGGTGGCGTAACTGACGAACGGACCGCCCATCAAAGCACCTTCCACCGTCCACATTCCCGTCAGTTTGGAGGCATATCGGCCACCGATGGAGGTTTCCTCAAACAATGGTGGATAATCCGTGTAAACGCTCATGAACGTTCCATTTTCAGGCCCGGGAACATAGTTCTTGGAGAAGCGGTCCATCGCCTCGACCATTCCTTCCTTGGTGAACGTATTCTCCTTTTCGTAAGGTTCTGAATAAATAAGAACGCTTTGCGTGATATCCTTGTCCTCATAGCGCGCCCAAATGAAATCGTCTTCATCGGTTGCAATATTGTAGCCATACGGGAGGCTGAGTGAGACACCGAACTTGGATTTGATCTTCCCAGCAGCTTCTTTGTTCAGTTGCGAAGCGTAGCTTTTGATGACGCGCGCTTCTTCTTTTTTCAGCACGTGACCAATAATGCGTGAGGCGTTGGCCGAAAAAAGCTCAATGAACTCCTCTTCTGTGGGTGCGGCAATTTCAATGACCACCTGAGGTGTGGACCAAACGTCCGTTTTCAGTTCAATGCGCTTCTTGTATTCAGGCCCGATGCTGGTTATCAGCAGATTCCGATGTGTTTGGAATATCTTGGTAAAGGCATCCGATTTGATGTGCACCACATTGAACATCGGTTCTGGTTGAGGCAGTCCGTAAACGTGCTGCGAAAGTGTGTTGAAAACCGTATCGCCAGGTAGACCTTTCCATTCCTTCTCGTCCATCACAACCACCAATTCACCGGCTTTCCCGGTAATGCCCGGAAGAGGCATTTCAGGAGGGTTGCAGGCAAAAAGCAACAATGGAAGCAGAAACAGGAAGACCCTATTTCTTAGTTTTTCAATTTCTCTGCGTTGAAAGATTCCCATATCAGCCGATCTTCAGTTTTGTACCGATCTTCAACTGATAATGATTGGAAATGTTGTTCAGTTCTCGGAGTTTCTCCACTGAAATGCCATTGTTCTTGGCAATTCCCCAGAGTGTGTCACCCGCCTGCACCACGTGGTAGCGGCCACCTTTGTCCGAAGATTCTGAAACCGTTGCGGTAGAACTCGATTGCGATGGGCTTGCCGTTTGGGTATAAAGCACCAATGTCTGTCCTTCACGAATGAGGTTACCGCGGATGCCATTCCAATCGCGGAGATCCGAAACGCTGACGCGATAACGAGCTGCAATGCCGCCAAGCGTTTCGCCATACTTCACTTTATGGGTCTTTCGGGTCTCCTTCATGATCTCGCCCTGGTTGGCAAAGGCCATGTTCAGCGGTTCTTTTCCAAGCTGGTAGATATCAGCCTGATTTGTGAGAAACACTCCGATCTTATCCTTCGGAAGAATCAACGACATTCCCTCGTCCGTCTCTGGAACAATATTGTGGCGGTACATCGGATTCAAAAAAGCTACCTCGGCATACGGGATCTGTAAGACAGCCGAAAGCGTTACCAGATCGGTGTGCTTATGCACCACAACCGTGTCCAACTCATAGCTGAAGAACTTGGGCTGGACGGGATAAACGTTATTCTCGGCCGCATACTGCATCACGTAGTTCACCGCCATGAAGGCAGGAACGTAACCTTGCGTTTCCTGACGCAGGAACGGACGGAGTTCCCAGTAATCGCGTTTTCCACCAGAACGTCTGATGGCCTTGAGCAAGTTTCCTGGACCACCATTGTAAGCCGCCAAAACCAACTGCCAATCTCCGAACATATCATACAGAAAGCGGAAATACTCGCATGCTGCCTGTGTTGATTTGTACGGGTCTCTGCGCTCGTCCACATACGAAGTGGAGTTCAGGTTATAGATTTTACCTGTGCGGTACATGAACTGCCAAAGTCCCATGGCACCTGAGCGCGAACGTGCATCCGGATTCAGCGCAGATTCTACAATGGCCAAGTATTTCAGTTCGAGCGGAAGGTCGTAACGGTCCAGCGTTTCTTCGAACATCGGAAAGTACAGTTCTGCCAATCCTAAAAGGCGTCCGACCTTGTCGCGATTCTTGCCCAGATACGCATCGATGTAGGCTTTTACAGGTGCGTTGTAAACCAAGTTGAACGGACTTTCACGGTCCATTTTTTTGAAGGCTTCCCTGTAATGCGCGTCATCAAACACAGGAATTTCATCCTTTTTCCATTTGCGCTTATTCAGCAGAACCGTGTCCGTAGTAAACTCACTCGCCAAGAAGAATCGGGCCGTGGCCATGCTGTCTAACGCGGCCAGGATCGGGTCGTCTTTCGGTAGCTCGACCTTTGATGTATCCGAACCGCCAGCAAACGAACTGAAAGCCGTTGCCAACACCAAAAGAACCGATAATCCCGCGCGCCTCATCATTTCCACTTTTGTGATTTTATAACGCAGCATGTTCTAACAAAATTATCCAAGCCAGAGCGAGATGCAGAATTTCTGCGCAGCAAGATGCTTGAGTTTTAGACGAGTTGCTCACAACAATCGTCCATTATGTATTTGGCGTAGCTGAACATTTGCGCCTCTTCAAACTGATCGGCCATTACTTGAATTCCGAACGGAAGGCCGTCTTTTTCGCCCATTGGAACCGAAATGGCAGGAATGCCCACCAAGTTGGCGAAAACCGTGTAAATGTCTTCCAGATACATCTTGATCGGGTCATCTGCATTCTCTCCAAATTTGAACGCTACATCTGGCGTGGTGGGAGAGAGCAGCATATCGTACTTGGCGAAGAGTTCGTCAGTCGTATTCTTCAGCAGGCGTCTCACTTTCTGCGCCTTGCCGTAATAAGCATCGTAATATCCTGCTGAAAGAACGAACGTTCCGAGCATGATCCTGCGTTTCACTTCAGTTCCGAAACCTTCCGAACGCGAAAGCTTGTAGGTGCTTTCCAGATCGGTGGCGCGCGGACTGCGATAACCGTAGCGCATGCCATCATACCGCGAAAGGTTGGATGAAGCTTCGGCTGTTGTAAGCACGTAATAGGTCGGGATCAGGTAATCCAACACAGGGAAATCGACAGCTTCCACCATGTGGCCGTCTGCTTTCAGCTTTTCAACGACCTCCAAAAAGTGGTGTTTGATGGCTGGCGCAATGGCCTCATTGTCCACACACTCTTTCAGGTAAGCGAACTTCTTTTTGCCTTCGGCCGATGGTGTGTAACTCGGAACGGGTTTGCTCGACACCGTGCTGTCAAACGCATCGCTTCCCGCGATCACTTCCAGAACCAACGCTGCATCTTCTACATTTTTGGCGAATGGACCGATCTGGTCAAAACTTGAAGCGAATGCCAAAAGCCCGTGGCGCGAAACACGCCCGTAGGTCGGTTTTACGCCCACAATGCCGCAGAAAGATGCTGGTTGACGTACTGAACCTCCAGTTTCCGAACCAAGCGAAACATGGCAGAGACCAGCGGCAACCGCAACGGCAGAACCGCCCGATGAACCGCCAGGTACACGCGCGTTGTCCAGCGGATTGAGCACATTTCCGTAGGCTGAGTTCTCATTGGAACTTCCCATGGCGAACTCATCACAGTTCAAACGGCCAATGATGATGGCATCTTCGGCAAGCAGTTTTTCAACTGCCGTGGAACTGTAAAGTGATTCGAACCCACCAAGGATCTTGCTGGACCCGTAAACGTGATGATCCGCGTAGCAGATATTGTCTTTGATGCCGATGACCACACCAGCGAGCCTTCCTGCTGAGCCTGTTTTCAGTTTCTGATCGGCCGCATCGGCAGCAGCCAATGCCTCATCCGCATAAACTTCAAGAAATGCGTTCAGATGCTTCTCGGCTTCGATACGAGCCAAGAAGTCTTCAACCGTTTTTCTTACTGTGGTCGAGCCGTTTTTGAGTGCCTGATGGTAGGAAGCAATGGTGCCCATTCAACAATGGCCGAAGATCAGTCCTTCTTTTCAGAGATTTGATCGGGTTCATCGGCTTTGCTGGCATCCTTGAATTCCTTGATGCCTTTTCCAAGACCTTTCATGAGTTCAGGAATTTTTCTGCCACCGAAAAGAAGCAATACGATGATCAGGACGATGATGATCTCCTGAGGGCCGAAAAAACCAAGGATTATCGATGCGAAATTCATACGACAAAGGTATTACTTTTTACTCACAAGCCATTTGCTCGGATTGAGTTTGGTGGCACCTTTCCATATCTCGAAATGGAGTACGGTTTTGCCGTCCTCGCGGTTGGTCACAATGGTGCCGAGTTCTTGTTTTACGGAGACCTTGTCACCAGACTGCACAACTACATTCTCCAAATTGGAATACACCGAAATGAACTCACCGTGCTTTACCATTACGGCCTTGTGCGCTCCAGGAACGGACATTACAATACTTACCACGCCTTCAAAAACAGCACGTGCTTTCGAATCTTTGTCCGTAGTGATGTCGATTCCGTTGTTCTCGATCTTAATGTCGCGAAGCGTTGGATGCGGCTGCACACCGAACAACGAAGTGATGACCCCACGTTCTGACGGCCATGGAAGTTTCCCTTCATTCTCGTTGAATTTCCCTGAAAGCGCCATTTCAGTTGGCGTAAGCGCAAAACCTGATTTTGTAACCTTGGCGCCTGTTTTCTCGGCTTTGGCCTTGGCCTTTCGGATCTCTTCCTCAATGATCCTTGCAATGGCGCTTTCCAGCTTTTTGCGGTCGCGTTCCTTCTGCTTCAGGTCCTTGCGCAGTTGGCTTTCCTTCGACTTAAGCGACTGAACCACCTTGTCCTGTTCTTCTTTTTCGGTGGAGAGTTGCAATTTCTCTCGCTCCTTGTCTTCCAAGAGGAAGGCCATTTTCTTTTTCTTCTCGGCCAGTTCTTCCGTTCGCGATTCCAGCACTTTCCGTGTGGTTTCAATGGCTGCAGCCTGCTCCTGTCGGTGCTTGGCGTACTGCTGGAAATACTTGATGCGTTTGTACGCCTGATTGAAATCCTCCGAAGACAGAATGAACATCAAACGGTCGTACTGGCTCTGATTCTTGTACGTGTAGTACAGCATTTTGGCGTACTCTTCCTTCAGTCGGACAAGGTCGTTCTCCAACGACTCAATAATGCCTTTGGTCTCATCGATCTGTCGTCCGATGATCTCGGCTTCGCGAAGCATGGTATTGATGAGCTCCTGCCGCTTATTGATCTTGGCGTTGATCAGGTTCAGTTCGCCCAGTGTGGCCTTCTTGTTCTGCTCGGTCTCACTCAGTAGTTTGTTCGTGAACTCGATGTCCTTCAGCAGCTGGTCTTTCTGCTTGCTCAGTTCGTCCTTGTTCTGCCCGAATAGCAGCAACGAGCTGAAAATGAGCGCGAAAGAAAGAAGACTGAGTTTAGTACGGAACATACTTGTTCGGAATGCTGAAAGGGAATCGCAAGGTAGTTTTCTCCTCGATCTTTGACCAGTTCACATCAACGGCAATATTCTCTTTTCCTTGTGTACGGAAACGCATCGTGGTCGGAAAAACAATGGTTCCCAACTGCTGGAAATCGTTGTACTCGGCCAATATGCGCTCATCGCGTGCAGGATTGTTTAGCACCGATCGTGTAACGCGCCATATACTCGGATCCACTTCCGTGTACTGTTTCAATTTGAGTGGATATTCGGAGTGATTGACCTTGTTCGTGTCGGCCTCGAGCGTGTAGAGATCTACGAGCGGTGTGAGAAAATACAGGTCTTCGGGATAGAGCGAAACGAAGTCTCCCGTGAGCACCGATTGCAATACTTGGAAGTTGATCTCCAGTTTCAGCAGTTCGTTCGTCTTCTCAAAACTCTCCACAAAATATTTCTGGTCGATGCGGTTCAGCATTTTGATGCTGTCGGGTGTGATCACCAGACGTACCACTTCAATGCCCAATGCAGGCGTGATGGAAAGCCAAATGACACTATCGCGCTTGGCGCGGATGCGTGCTCCGAACGATTGTGTGCCTTTCTCCGTGGAGTGATTCACACTCAATTTGGCAGCGATCGTCTCTGGACTGTTGGTCCTTACCGAATCAAGCAACGCGGCTGTGGTAATGCTCGGCAGACCAGAAGGTCGCGTGGCCATTTGCGTGGTTTTGCAACCCACAAGTGCGGAAAATGAAAGTGCGGACAGAAAAAGGTACAGACGAAACTTCATTCCAGAACTATGGCAATTTGTTGCCGTTTACTTTTTCGGGAAGTTCATCGCTATGGTCGCCCAGTTCCAAGGCCGCTTTCCATTCTTCCATCGCCTTTTCGGTCTCGCCCAATTTGTATAGAATGTCGCCATAATGCTCCACGATGGTGCCGCTTGTGGAACCTCCGTTCTCCATCGCTTTCAGAATCCATTCCAAAGCCTCTTCGTACTTCTGTTCCTGATAAAGGATCCACGCATACGTGTCCTGATAAGATGGCTGCCGCGATTGCAACACATTCGACCTGCGCGACATCTCTTCGGCCTTATCCAATTTCTCTGCGCGCAGCGAAAGGAAGTAGGCGTAATTGTTCAGAATGAGCGCATTCACAGGGTCTTTTTTAAGCGCCTTATCAAATGCCTCGTCCGATTCCTGATACTGCTTCAAGTTGTTGTAGGCATCCGCCAGAACAGAAAGCAATTGTACATTCAGGTACGTGTCCGAACGGGTGAAAACCTCACCTTCATTCAAAATGTCTGTGGCTTCCTTATACCGCTTCAGGCTGTTGTTGGCAATGCCGTTCATCAGGTACATCAAACCTTGGTTTGGGAACAGTTCCAGCGCCTTGCGACTGTCGCGTTCCATGGCGTCATAATCGCCCAACTCATAGCTCGTGTTCACCAATGAACTCCAGATCATGAATCGGCTGCTGTCCAAGGCAACGGTCTTGTAGAATGACTCACGTGCTTCTTTGATCCTGCCATCGCGTTGCAGAAAATCGGCCTTCATGGCAAATGCCTTGGCGTCTTTCGGGTGTGCTGCGGTCAGAAGGTCAAGCAGTTCATAGGCCTGTGAAAGCAACTTGTCGTTCCCTTCGGTGAGATTGTAATAGGACATCATCACCTGAATCTTCTGATCAATGTCCAGCGCAGGGCTTCCGAAAGCTTCTTTCAGTTCCTCGAACGAACGGTCGTAATCATCTTTCTTCTTGAAATACTCCGCCAGATTCAGATGCAGGATCGGGTCATCAGGATCGTTTTTGATCATGCGCTCATACACTTCGTATGCCTTATCCAGCATGTCGTTGGCGGTGTAAACTTCCGCCAGCATACCCAAATAGCGTTGCTCGCCAGGGAAGTTCGCGATCAGGTTTTCCAGCTCTTTCACCGCGTCATCCAAACGGTCAAGTTGCAAATAGATCTTCTCTTTTTGAACCGAGATCTCCTCGCTCACACCCAATTGTTCCTCGATCTTGTTGTAAGCGTCAATCGCCTTTTCAGGCTTGTTCATGTAGATGTACGTGGTGGCCAGCTCGTACATGTATTCCACCTTTTCGGGATGCTGTTCCACCAGCCTTTCATAGATCTTGGCGGCAAGCTCAAAATCATTCAGATTCATAAGGATCTCTGCGGCAAAAAGCGCATACCACTCATTGTCGGGGTCGAGTTCCAGCGCGCGTTTGGCAAAGGGCAGCGCTTCGTCTACATGCTGGCTCATGGTGAGCAGGTTTCCCAACTCGTAGTACGAGGCAGCATGTTTCGGATAGATCTTGATGCATTCGTGGTACAGCGCGGCCGCCTCCTCGTAGTTGCCGAGCATCTTCTCCTTGCTGGCATCAAAGAACAGTTCGGTTATCTGCCGCTGCTCCTCGTAGCTGGGGCCTTTCTCCTTCTTCTTTCTCCGCTGTGCGGATGCGACACTTACGGCCAACATCAACACCACCAACGGTACTATGTGCAACAGTCTCCTCAATGCTTTCCTGTGTGTCCGAATCCGCCTGCACCGCGGACCGTTTCGTTCAATGTTTCCACTTCTTTCCAAGCTACCTGCTCGTGTTTTGCCACCACCATCTGGGCAATGCGCTCACCGTTCTTGATAACAAACGGTTCGTTCGAAAGGTTGACAAGCAGCACTTTCACCTCGCCACGGTAGTCTGCATCAATGGTTCCGGGCGAATTCAAAACCGTCAGACCGTGCTTGTAGGCCATACCGCTTCGCGGACGTATCTGCGCTTCTGTTCCTTTGGGCAACGCGATGAACAGCCCCGTTGGTACCAATGCGCGTTCCAGGCTTTTCAGTTCGATGTCCACTTCAATGTTCGCCCGCAGATCCATGCCTGCCGAAAGCTCCGTTTCGTAATTGGGCAGATGGTGGGTTGAACGATTGACTACTTCTACTTCCATTCAGTTTCGGTTCGTGAAAAGCCGTGCAAAGCTACGGAAGCTGAACAGATGGGGTTCATTAGCGTCAAAATTTCCACAGGCTTTTCGAAGTCAACTCAAAATTTTGAAGCACTATCGAGATAATGCAAAAAATTTTGAGGAAGAATGCGTTAGACTGTGGAAACCCTTTCGGAACCTCCCAAAACCAACGATCTGACTTCGTTATGATTTTGTTGAAAGAGCTTGGGCTATTACAAAAAATCATGTCTTGCATCTCATTGGTTTAAAACGGTTTTTGACTGCAATGAACCTCACCTGTTCAGCTTGAAATTGGGGCGGAGCAAGAACCACGAAAGTGCCGCATAACTCAGTAAAAATATCACGTTGATGGCCAAGGCGTACGGCATTTCGGAAACGCGAAGAACGACACTTGCCCAGTATAAAACCACGGCCCCACCGACCATCAGCGTCAGTTTGCCCAACTCGTACGGAACGGGGTAGAACTTCCTGCCAAGCAGATAAGACACCACCATCATGGAACCGTAACAGGCAAATGTGGCCCAGGCCGATGCCATGTACCCGTATTTGGGGATGAAGAGGAGGTTCAAAACCAAGGTGATGATGGCCCCGAAGATGGCCAACCCCGCGCCATAGCTGGTCTTGTCGGTGAGCTTGTACCACACCGACTGATTATAATAGATGCCGAGGAAAATGTTTGCCATGAGCAATATCGGAACGACCTTGAGCCCTTCCCAGTATATCTTGTTCGGAATAAAGTGTTTGAAGAGGTCGAGATAGAGCATCACGAACAGGAAGGTGCCCGCCAATACCCACACGAAATAGGTCATGACCTTGGCGTAGAGCTGTCTGCTGCCAGCTTCCTTCTCTTGCGAAAAGAAGAACGGTTCTGCCGCGTAGCGGAACGCCTGTATCATCAACGAAATGATGATGGAAAGTTTGTAGCACGCCCCATAAATGCCCAATTGAAACATGGCCGCATCCATTCCTTTGGTCGGGATAAGCAGCCGCTTCAGCATTACACGGTCGAACATCTCATTCATCATCCCTGCCAAACCTGCCACCAGTAATGGCAAGGCATAAATGAGCATGGGTTTGAGCAGTTGGAAATGAGGGCGGACAAACCCGCTGATCATGGTTGGCGACAGCAGCAGGAACTTGACGATACTTGCCAAAAGGTTGGCAATGAACACGTAGCCGACCCCTGTGTTCGGGTCGTAGAACGTGTCGGTAAGCCAGTTGCCGCCACCACTTTTCACCAAGGGCAGACAGTATTTGAGGAAGAACAGGTTCAGCCCAACATTTACGGCCACATTGGCAATATTGACCCCAGCGAATGTCTTGGCCTTGTTCTGCGAACGGAGTCGCGCCAATGGGATTGACGAAACGGCATCCAGACCAACGATGATGGCGAACCACACCACGTATTCCTTATTGTCGGGATACAGCAACCAATCGGCAATGGGTTGGGCAAATACCACGGCCATCAGAATGAACATGGAAGTGGTTCCGAGCAGCGAACTCAGGATGGTGGAGAATACGGTTTTCGGCTCTTGCCCTTCCTTTGAGTTAAAACGGAAGAAAGCCGTTTCCATTCCGTAGGTGAGCAGGATGATGAGGAAGGCCACGTAGGCATACATCTCGGTGATGATGCCATATTGCTGCGGCACAAAGACAGCGGTATGCAACGGTACCAACAGGTAGTTGAGAAACCGCGCCACAATGGAACTCAATCCATAGATGGCGGTCTGGCCTGCGAGTTTCTTTAGAACGGACAATGCTGGTGTATTGGTCGTTGGCTAACGAGCCGAAGGTCGCAAGATTTAATGAGTTGCGTGAATGAATGTTAAAACATGCGGGGTTTCATTATTTGGACTGGCGGCTGCATTATTGCGGGACGCGGCTGTATTTATGGGTCTTACAGGGAAATTGTCTGGAGTTGCGTTGGAACGGTCGGCTGCTGCACGGGGATTATCGGTCTCTACTATGTAATGATGACCATTTACATTGGAATTGTTGGCATTTGTACTGGAATTGTCGGTTGCTACAGTGAAATGATGGCCATCTGCACGGAAATTATCGTGGGTTGCGGTAAAATTGTCGGGGTCTGCATGGGAATAATTGTGTCTTGCGATGAAATAATGGGGATTGACACCTCCTGACCCTTCGACAAAGCTCAGGGCAGGCTCTCCCCTAAGGGGAGGAATTCGAGATAGGGGTTCGCTATGCTCACGGTCGGTTCTCGCAAAGCCGCCAAGACGCAAAGGGTTCGCTTTGCTCACAGATTTTATTCACGCGGAGACGCAGAGAGATGGAGGTTCGCTTCGCTTACGTTTAGGTCTCGCAAAGTTGCAAGGACGCAAAGGGTTCGCTTCGCTCACGGTGTTGTTGCACGGAGGGGAATGGAGGATGGGAGATGCACGGAGAGGGTTCGCTTCGCTCACGGTCGGTTCTCGCGAAGCCGCCAAGACGCAAAGAGTTCGCTGCGCGAATGGGTTTTATTCACACAGAGCCGCAGAGAAGCAGATTTGGTTCGCTGCGCTCACGTTTAGGTCTCGCAAAGGCGCAGGGGCGCAAAGGGGTGCGCGGGTCATCCTGAGTGATTTTCCTTTCTCGGGAAAATTGTATCGAAGGATTTTTCACACAGAGCCGCAGAGAAGCAGATTTGGTTCGCTACGCTCACGGTCGGTTCTCGCAAAGCCGCCAAGACGCAAAGGAATTGACCCCTCCTGACCCTTCGACAAAGCTCAGGGCAGGCTCTCCCCCAAGGGGAGGAATTCGAGACAGGGTTCGCTTCGCTCACAGATTTTATTCACGCGGAGACGCAGAGAGATGGAGGTTCGCTTCGCTCACGTGGGTTGCTCGTGAAGACGCAGGGGCGCAAAGGAGTGCGCGGGTCATCCTGAGTGATTTTCCTTTCT